>NZ_JBAURI010001085.1:0-4174 GCF_049581145.1 Bradyrhizobium sp. | reverse complement strand
CCTTCACCAGGTGCCGGACCTTGTTGATCATGCCGCGCGTCGCTGGCGTATCGGGCCGCCACGACACGCGACCAATCTTGTTTAACTTAAGCCCGATTAGGGTCTGGCGCTGATCACCCCGGCGCCGGATCGGGCTGCCGGTCTGCTCGATCTCGATGTACCGCATTCGGGTCGCTCCTCGTTCGTTTCTCGCGACGGCCGATCAGGCGGGGCCGGCCCTGGTTTTCAGGAAAGCGTTTTCGAGATCGTTCGTGGCGGCGGACAGCCAGTGCTGGATTTCCTCGATCATCCGGCACACGTCCCGGATCTGGCCGAGATCGGCGACAGCTGTCATGACGACACCTGGATCCGGCTCGGCACCAAGCACTCTGTTGTAATCCGCCGCCGACTTCGTGACGAAGACGAGAGCATCTTCCGTAGGAAAGCGCTTGACCGCAAAGTGTGACAACAGGTTGCGCAGCTTCCGGAATTCCTTGATGCGTCTAAGAGCGAGCGCGTTGTTCGGCGCGATGTCGGGGGCCGTCTCGAGGATGGTTTCGATGTCGGACAGGTGCACGCGGTCTTGCCGAGCCAAGCCGGCGGTAGAGCCTTGGCGTGGTCGAGGACCTCAATCATACGCCGCAGGTTGAAGTCGATGTAGCTCTAGAGCATGACGATCTTGCCGATCAGGATGACGTCTTCCCTGCCCGGCGCCGGCCAATCGATGATCGGTTCGGAGGCGTTCCTGACCAGACCCATCAGATATCGGTTGCGTTCCGTCTCGATCGACGATGGCAGTGCCACGTGATATTCTCCTGGTCACGAAAGTTCGAAGGCGGTCGGATTCGCCTCGACGTATTCCGCCCATAGACGCTGCATCATCCCCTGCACCTCGTCGGGGCGGTGATCGTCGCCGTTCGGCAGCCTGTTACCCAATTGTCCGAGGTGCAGATTCCCGGAAAGCGGACCACCGGGATGGGGCGTGAACGCTGCGCCCGTCGGGACGTGTGTGATTCCTTCTGGACCTACGAAGAATTGATCGCGCTTTACGGGAGTAGCCATTGCGATGTCCTCACAATCAGAACGAGCATTATCCCGGATCTGTTGGCAAGGGAAGCCGGCCCGGCTGCGCTAAAGCTCGTTCCAGAGCCTCAAGCGGGAGCAGGTTCGTCGTTTCCCCACGCCGGGGTCGAGTAGCCGCCGCCGCGGTGCGTGCATCCACAATTCGCAAAAGGTGATTTGCCAGCAAGATCGTTTCCATCGCTTCGGCCGGATCGTCGAGATTCACGTCGCGATGCGAATGCGCATTTTTGAAGGAGCCGGCTGCGCCGACGAACAATTCCATGCGCCTTGCGGAAGTTGGATCATGGGATGTTCACATCGCCTTCCCGGCTTCGTAGGTGTCGAAGATCTCGAGTAATTCCTCCAGCGTCACGATATTGAGCGAGGGCGGCAGCACGGGGTGCAGCTCGGTTCGCTTCTTGAGCATACGCTTGTCGTGGGTGATAAAATAGCCGCAGCCGGTTTCGGCCGCCTCCGACAAATGCGAGGCGTCGGCCGCGTGAGCGCCTGGTTTCGCGTTGCCTTGCAGAATCGCGCGAACCTTCTGGCGCGCCGCGTGCTGGTCCGGAGTCAATGACGGCCGCAGATTGAAGATCCGCGGCATGATCGCCGCCTTGACGTTCTGCGGTGTACGCGGATGTCCGATTTCATTCCGAACGCCGCCGGCGACGACAACGTTGATCTTGCGGCCGTCGACCAAGTCCCGAAATCTGCCGACAAGCTGATCTCGCGCCGAGCCGTCGAGATCGAGGGCATTGGCATCGACCCCAAGGTTGACACGCCGCGGGTCCAGAGGTCGTCGAGTCGACGGAAATGAAGAGGACGTTTGCATCAAGACCCACGTCTCCTAAAACGTGCCTGGCGGGAAATCGCTCATGGTCAAGGTGATCTCGCGTGACACCTGCGCAGTTTCACTCAAGTGCTTCTCAACGGCGCCCAAGAATTCCGGCAGTCGCCGCTCGACCACCTTCACGCGGTCCGCCGGCGTCGCGAGATTGCCGCGCACGATATCGTCGATGATCTCGCGCGTGATCGTTACCAGGCAGTCCTGCCCTTTGAAGCGGACCGGGAAGATCAGGTGCCAGCCGTCCGGCCGCAGCTGATTGGAATATTCAAGCTGCAACTGGCGCAGCCGAACCCCCGGGCCAAGGCCCGCGCTCACATCTTCCGGAATGAACTGAACACCAGCCTGCTCGAGGCTGGCCTTGATTCTGATGAGATTCTTTTGCGACGGATCGAGCCGCGCGTGGTTCTCAAAGTTGGCGATCGTCGCGCGCGCGACTTGCGCAGCCTCCGCCAGCTTATCCTGCGACCAGCCGATCAGGGCTCGCGCGGCGGCGCATTGTTTCGGGGTGATAGATGTTGTAACCATTATGATATACATTAGGTATAGTTATATTTTTTGTATAAGTGTTAATATTGCATAAGTCACCCAAATGCAAACTTTATCAAACCCTGTTTAAACTGTCGGAACCGGGTTCGAGGCAAAGCGGTGCCTATATGTACGGCTTTATGCCGTACAAATTTTCCTTGTACGGTTTCAAGCCGTACGATATGTGGATATTTGAGGAGTTTGCATGCCACGCAACGTGTCAGATAGCGGCCGCGTCGAATTGCGGCTGCGACCCGAAGACAAGACGACCTTGAGCCGCGCTGCGGCGATCAAGCACCTGGACCTGTCGGCATACATCCTGCGAGCAATGTTGCCGAAGGCCGAGGCCGATATCGCTGAAGCCGAAAACCTCGCGCTGTCCGAGCGCGATTCCTTGCGCGTGCTGGCGCTGCTCGAGCATCCGCCGGCGCCGGCGCCGCGCCTGGTGCGCGCCGCCAAGGCCGGATATGAGTTCCCGTGATTTGGGAAGAAGCGCCGATCGGCAAGGCGCATCAGCGCGCCGCCTTCGATTGCGGCGAAACCGACCTAAACGATTATCTCAAACGCTACGCGCGGCAGAATCACGACACCGGCGGATCCAAATGCTTTGTCGCCGTTCCCGCGGATCAGCCGATCCGCATTCTTGGCTTTTACACCTTGAGTCCCGCCTCGCTCGAATTCGCGCGCACGCCGGCGATCGCGAAGAAAGGTCTCGGCCGCTACGACGTGCCGGTGTTTCGTCTCGGCCGCCTGGCCGTCGATCGCAGCGCGCAAGGGCGCGGACTTGGCGGCGCGTTGCTGCTGAGAGCGGCCGTGCGCTGCATCCGGGTTGCTGAGGAAGTTGGCGGCGTTGCGCTTCTCATAGATGCCAAGAACGACCGCGCCGCGCTCTGGTACGAAGGTTACGGGGCGGTTCGACTAGAAGACGCGCCGCTGTCCTTGGTGCTTCCGCTTGCCGTTGCCGCCGCAGCTCTGCAGCAAAAGTGAATCATGCGCATCAAGGACCTGCCCGCCCCTGTTACCGCAGCCAAAGCCGACTGGCTTCCTGGCACCCACTGGATTGGCTTCACGCCGACCGATGCCTCGACAAACGCTCGGGAGCAGCGCCGCGCCACCATCAATGCGCAAATGAACGGTGGCTATATCATCGAATATGTGACCCTCAAGTTCGATGACCCGAATCCTGGGTTTGAGACCGATCCCCGATATCTTGCGGACAAGGCAGCGCATGGTGCGGTCGCCGGTAAATTTATCGCCGTGCATCGGCTTCGCCCATCGGCGCGATCCCTGAAAACAATCCTCGGGGATCAGGAATACGACCAATTGCAAAATATGTGGGCCGATGGCGACAAGCGCTATCGCGGGTCCGTCGCCTTCCCAATCATCGAAAGCTATTCTATTGTGCCGCATCGCTACGCCAATGAGGTGCTTTCGCCGAATGCGATGGCCCGCCTGCAACCAACTGTCGACATATCATCTCAGCCGATGCATCGGCCGCCCAGAAGTCGACAAAGTGCTGACCGTGCCGCTTGAGGGCTGGACACGGATTGAGCCCGGCAGCAGCGCCATCGCCACCTTCGAATTGTCGGGTAATTCCAGCGGGGCGCCTGTCGGTGGGTTCTCGGCAGTCTTTGTAAGCGTGATCACGCTTTTTGATGGCCCTGCGTCCGAGCTATTTGATGGTTCGTTGGAGCGCGGATGGCGGCCCCGACGCGCTCAAGCGCGCCATCGTGCTCGCGACCGTCAAGGACGCTACGCGCC
>NZ_JBAURI010001084.1:0-2240 GCF_049581145.1 Bradyrhizobium sp. | reverse complement strand
GGCGAGAGCGCCGCGCAGGAGCGGCTTGCGGACTTCCTCGCCGGCGGCATCAAAGGCTATGCGGACGACCGCGACCGGCCGGATCGCGCCGGCACTTCAAAATTGTCGCCGCACCTCGCCTTTGGTGAGATCAGTCCGCGGCAGGTCTGGCACGCCGCGCGCTTTGCCGCGGCCGAGCGCCCTGCCCTGACCTCCGATATCGACAAGTTCCTGAGCGAACTCGGCTGGCGAGAGTTCTGCCGGCATCTGCTGTTCGACGTGCCCGATCTTGCCACCCGCAATCTGCAGGGCGCCTTCGACGCCTTTCCCTGGAAGCAGGATCACGCTGCGCTGCGTGCCTGGCAGCGCGGCCGGACCGGCTATCCCATCGTCGATGCCGGCATGCGCGAGCTCTGGCACACCGGCGTGATGCACAACCGGGTGCGGATGGTGGTCGCGTCCTTCCTGGTCAAGCATCTGCTGATCGACTGGCGGCACGGCGAAGCCTGGTTCTGGGACACCCTGGTCGATGCCGACGCCGGCAGCAATCCCGCCAACTGGCAGTGGGTGGCGGGCTCCGGCGCCGATGCCGCCCCCTATTTCCGAGTCTTCAATCCGGTGCTGCAAGGCGAGAAGTTCGATCCCGAGGGCGCCTATGTCCGGCGCTTCGTGCCAGAACTCGCAGCGTTGCCCGCGCCTCTGATCCACCGGCCATGGACGGCTTCACCACTCGAACTTGCGGCCGCTTCCATCACGCTTGGCACCACCTATCCCGCGCCGATCATCGATCACAAGGTCGGACGCGAACGCGCGCTGGCGGCCTATGCAAGGCTGCGCGCGGCGTGAATGCACGCGGCTTGCTTTGAAAGCTCAACGAATCCCGCTATCGTCGTTCGCATCGTCAACACTGGGGGTGCGATATGGACGACGAGAAACCAATGTTTGAACTTGCTACCGACGCGATCAGCGGCGCGGCGGAGGCCACGACCGAGGCCGTCAAGACCGCGGTCAAGAAGGTGAGAAAGGCCGCCAGGAAAGCCGCGACCAAGGTAACGGGCAAGAAGGCATCGAAGAAGGCATCGAAGAAGGCTGCCAAGAAAGCCACCAAGAAAACCGTCAGGAAAGCATCGAAGAAATCCACCAAGAAAGCGGCGAAGAAGACCACCAAGAAAGCCGCCAAGAAGTCTGCGAAAGCGGCGCCCAAGACCCAAAAGAAGACATCGAAGCGCTGATCCGGCCGTGCGTTTGACGCGACCGCGCAAGCAAAGGCCTCCGGGCTGATGGGGCCCGGAGGCTTTTGTTTGAGGGCAATTGCGTGAAGTCCGATACGGCGTCGTCCGGTCTACCAATCGTCCGGGCAGGGGTCGACGATCTTCCAGAGGTCGGTGCCGTTCTTGATCTTCTTCATGTCGGTGGTGAGCCCGCCATTGCGGCGGATCCAGTCCTTCACCGTGTCGGGGTAGTAGGACATCAGGTCGGCGGTGCCCTCTGCGCTGGTGACCTTGATGCCGAAGGTGAAGGCCTTGTCGTAATAGGCCTGGTGGAAACCGAGGCTGGCGCGCGGAGTCACGCAGATCTTGTTCATCGGCACGATGCCGAACACCAGCGTGCAGGCCGAATTGCAGATGCCGTCGATGATGACGCGCTGACCGGTATCGCGGATATGCTTGTACTTGGCCTTGTATTCCTCGACATAGCCGCCGTGATCGCGCGTGATATGCAGATCGGCGCGCGCCGGGACGACGGCGACCAGGCACGACAGCAGCAGAGCGAGAGGCGTGATGCGCATGGAGCGAATGGACCCGGCTGGCCTTCCTGACACGGGCGGGCTGAACAAGCCAGCCCGTCCGCCAAAATGTCGCTGGACTGTGTTAGGAATTCGTTAAGCATGCCGAAAAGGCCAAAAATTTGGCGGCCCGGTCACCCTTTTGCTGAGTTTTGGGCGCCTTTTTGGGTTAGATTGTCATCCAAAATCGGCTTGGATAGGGTCGGCTTCAGGTCGCTTGCAGGTCCGCTTTTTAGTTCCCGTTTGAGTTCCTTTGGCGTGATTCCCGGAGAATCGAGATGAAGATGTCACAGCTTTTCGCCGCCGTCGCGCTGTCAGCGGTGGCGTTCGCCCCCAGCCTGGCGGACGCGAGGAGCCATCATCATCATCGCTATGCCACCTATGCCGACGAGGAAGCCTACCGGCTGCCCTACCCGATCAGCTATCTCCACAATTACGGTCCCGGTCAGGTGCCCGGCTCCTTCGACTATTATGA
>NZ_JBAURI010001083.1:0-4275 GCF_049581145.1 Bradyrhizobium sp. | reverse complement strand
CGGTCGGACAGGCGGTGGACTTCCTGGAGGGCGAGGCCAAGAAGCTGCCAGCCGGCTTCAGCCACGACTATCTCGCCGATTCCCGCCAATACGTGCAGGAGGGCAACCAGCTGGCGATCACCTTCGGTTTCGCGCTGATCATCATCTTCCTGGTCCTGGCAGCGCAATTCGAGAGCCTGCGCGATCCCCTGGTCATCATGATCAGCGTGCCGATGGCGATCGTCGGCGCGTTGCTCCCGCTATTCTTCGGCTTGGCGACCATGAACATCTACACCCAGGTCGGACTTTTGACGCTCGTCGGCCTGATCAGTAAGCACGGCATCCTGATGGTCGAGTTCGCCAACGAACTGCAGCTCAAGGAAGGGCTCGACCGCCGCTCGGCGATCGAGATGGCGGCGCGGGTGCGGCTGCGTCCGATCCTGATGACGACGGCCGCCATGGTCACCGGACTGTTGCCGCTTTTGACCGCGACCGGCGCGGGCGCCGCGAGCCGGTTCTCGATCGGCCTCGTGGTCGTCGCCGGCATGTCGATCGGCACGCTGTTCACGCTGTTCGTGTTGCCCGCGGTCTATGTCGCGATCGCCACCGATCACCGCGCGAACGCGACCTCGCAGCGCAGCAGGGAAATCGCCGAGTTCGATCTCGGCCACCAGCTCAAGCCGACGTGATCGCAGCTGCCGCGCTGGCCGCGGCCGTGCTTTGCCTCGTCCCGTGATCGTCTGGTAGGTTCCGCCGTGGGAACGCCAATGACGGGATGCCGCAGATGAAACGTCGCGAGTTTCTGGCCGCGCTCGGCGGCGCCGTGCTGGTTCGCCCGCGCCTCGTCGTGGCAAAGACGGCGGGCCGGATCTACCACCTCGGCACGCTCAATCCCGTGGCCGCCATGACCGAAGCCACGCCGTTGGGAGCGGCCTTGGTCAAGGGGATGGCCGGGCACGGCTACACCCTCGGCCAAAACCTGACATTGGAATCGCTCGGCGCCATGGGCGATGTCGCGAAAATCCCCGCGTTGCTGGCGCAGCTGATGGATCACCGGGCGGACGCCGTCGTCATCGTGGGCTATCCGTCAGCGGTCGCCGTCAAATCGATCGGGATTCCCGCGGTCGCCGCGTTTGGCCTCGGTGACCCCGTGCAGACCGGGCTGATCGAAAGCCAGGCGCATCCCGGCGGCAACCTCACCGGCATTTCCGACGCGGCGGCGATGCTGACGACCAAGCGCCTGTCGCTGCTGAAGCAGATGTCGGCGACGCTGCAACGGGTCGCCATGCTCTGGAACGAAGACGATCTCGGCATGACGTTGCGCTACCAGGCCTCCGCAAAAGCGGCTCAAGCGATGGGAATTGCAGTGCTGGCGGTCGGCGTGCGCGAGCCCGACGATTTCGACAAGGCGTTCGCCGTGATGAGTGACGAGAAGCCCGACGCCATCCTGATGGTCGCGGACGCGCTGACCAACCTCAATCGCAGGCGCGTTTTCGAATTTGCCAGGCAAAGGAAATTGCCCGCGATCTATGAATATGACTTCATCGCGCGCGATGGCGGCCTGATGTCCTACGGACCGGATATGACGGAATCCTTCGAGCGCGCGGCGGCACTGGTGGATCGCATCTTCAGAGGTGCGCGACCCGGCGACCTCCCATTCGAGGAACCGACCCGTTATCAATTCGTCGTAAATCTGAAGACGGCCAGGAGCACGGGGCTGGACATTCCGCCGGATTTGCTGGCGCTGGCGGACGACGTCATCGAATGAACTCGCGTTAGGGGTGAGAGACAAGCCCGTTCGTTCTTGCTAAGAGGTGGACGAGGAAACAGGGTAAGATGAGTATTTCCGTTCACCCGGATATGCCGCAAGGCCGTACGCTAGCGGGATCGCGCATAGGTAGCGCGGCCGACACGGCGCCATCTTCGGTGCAGAAAACCCGCAGCCGGCTGTTTTCCAAATATGTCGCGCTGTTCGTCGCGATCGTGGGTATCGCGCTGCTCTGCAATGGTGTCTTCGAGGTCATCTTCTACTATCGCGAGCATACGGCGGCGCTGGTCCGGATCCAGCATGAGCAGGCGGAAGCCGCAGCGGCCAAGATCAGCCAGTTCATCAAGGAAATCGAGAGCCAGCTCGGCTGGACTACGCAGTTGCCATGGTCCGCCAGTTCGCTCGAGCAGCGCCGGTTCGACTCCCTGCGGCTGCTGCGCCAGGTCCCCGCGATCACCGAACTCGCCCAGGTCGACGCCACCGGCAAGGAGCGTTTGCGAGTGTCGCGTCTGGCGATGGACGTGCTCGACAGCGGGCTCGATCTTTCCAACGATCCGAAATTCACCGAGGCGATGGCCCACAAGGTCTATTACGGGCCGGTGTATTTTCGCAGGGAGTCCGAGCCCTACATGACACTGTCGCTGGCCGGCAACCGCAAGGACGCCGGGGTCAGCATCGCCGAGGTCAATCTGAAGCTGATCTGGGACGTGGTTTCCCAGATCAAGGTAGGCGAGCACGGCCATGCCTATGTGGTGGACGCGCAGGGCCAGCTGGTCGCGCATCCCGATATCAGCCTGGTGTTGCGCAACACCGACATGTCGAAGCTTCCGCAGGTCGAGGCGGCGCTCGCCGGAACGGAGCCTGTGTCCGAAACGCTGGAGGGCGAGACGAATATCGAGGGCCGGGAGGTGTTGACGGCCTCCGCCCCGATCCCGCCGCTGGGCTGGACCATGTTCGTGGAGCTGCCGGTCGACGAGGCTCATGCCGCGCTCTACGCCGCGCTGCAGCGGTCGGCGACGGTGCTGCTGGCGGCCCTGATCTTCGCGGTGCTCGCCGGGATGTTCCTGGCCCGGCGCATGGTCGGCCCAATCCAGGCCTTGCGCGCGGGCGCCGAGCGGATCGGCAGCGGCGATTTCACCCAGCGCATCTCGATTGCGACCGGCGACGAACTCGAGGGGCTTGCCAATCAATTCAACGACATGGGCGCGCGTCTTCAGGAATCCTATGCGGATCTGGAGAACAAGGTTGAACAACGCACCGCGGAGCTTTCGCGATCGCTCGACGAACTGCGCACCGCGCAGGATCGCCTGGTCCAGACCGAGAAACTCGCTTCGCTCGGCCAACTCACCGCGGGAATCGCGCACGAGATCAAGAATCCGCTGAATTTCGTCAACAACTTCTCCGCGCTTTCGGCGGAGCTGCTCGACGAACTCAACGACGTGCTCAAATCCGCGGCGCTCGAGGGCAAGACGAAACAGGAGATCGACGAGCTCTCGCAGCTATTGAAAAGCAATCTCGGGAAGGTGGTGCAGCACGGCAGGCGCGCCGATTCCATCGTCAAGAACATGCTGCTGCATTCGCGCGAAGGCAGCGGCGAACACCGCCCGACCGACATCAATGCGATCCTCGAAGAGAGCCTGAACCTTGCCTATCATGGCGCCCGCGCCGAGAAGCCGGGCTTCAACATCGCGCTCGAGCGCAAGCTTGATCCAAATGCCGGCCTGGTCGACGTCTATCCGCAGGAGATCGTCCGGGTGCTCCTCAACCTGATCACCAACGGGTTCTATGCCGCGACCAAGCGCAAGGAAACCTGCAAGGAAACCTGCAAGGAAACCTCCAAGGAGACTTCCAAGGACGCCGGGGATCCAGGTTTTGAGCCGACCCTGAGCGTCTCCACCAAGGACCTCGGCAACAGCGTGGAGATCCGGATCCGCGACAACGGCACCGGCATGTCAGCGGAGGTCAAGGAGAAGATGTTCAATCCCTTCTTCACCACCAAGCCGGCCGGCGAGGGCACCGGGCTTGGCCTCTCGATGAGCCATGACATCGTCGTGAAACAACATGGCGGCAAGATCGAGGTAGAAACCAGGCCAAATGCCTTCACCGAATTCACCGTCACGCTGCCGCGAACGATGACGGCGCAAGGTGATATTCAAGGCAATGTTCAGGGCAATGCCGGAGGCGCGCATTGAGCGCGCATGCCGGCGCCGGCGATGATAGCAGGCTCGGGACCGCCGCATGACCGCGACCATCCTGTTTGTCGATGATGAGCCCGATCTCGAGGTGCTGATCCTGCAGAAATTCCGCAGGCAGATCCGCGAGGGTGTCGTGCACTTCGTGTTCGCGCATGACGGCATCGAGGCGCTGGAATCGATCGACCGGCATCCGCACGTCGACATGGTGGTGTCCGACATCAACATGCCGCGGATGGACGGGCTGTCGCTGTTGCAGAAGCTGCAGCAAGCCGAAGACAAGAAATCGACCATCATCGTGTCTGCCTATGGCGACATGAGCAATATCCGCACCGC
>NZ_JBAURI010001082.1:0-1671 GCF_049581145.1 Bradyrhizobium sp. | reverse complement strand
TTATGAAATTCTCGATAGCAATATGGCGCCGCTCGGCGAAGGGCCGGCCGCGAGCGATATGATGTTCGAGCTCGGGATGATGTATTCGGTCGGACGCGATGCGCCGGTCGATCTCGTCGCCGCCCATAAATGGTTCAATCTCGCGGCGATGAAGGGCAATGCCGACGCGGTTCGGTTGCGGCGCGAAGTCGCCAATCAGATGTCCGACGTCGAGATCGCGTGCGCGCAACGCGCGGCGCGCGATTGGCTGCGCAGCAATGAGCCTGCGCCTGTGCCGGCCATGGCGGCGTGAGCCCGGCGCACACCGGCGGTTCATGCCGGCTTGCGCACCCAAAACTGGTACATCGCGGCGAACAAGTCGGGGACCTCGGCTTCGAGCGCGTGCCAGCAATCGAGATCGAGCTGCGCCGCTTGCTCGGGAAAACGCGCCGTGAATCTGCGCAACTGCGAGGGCACCGGAATAAAGCCGGCAAACTGCACGCCGTTTGCCGTCAGGAACGATTTGATCTGCGGTAACGTGATCCGATGCTCCTGCACGTGGAACAATAGATCGCGACATTCGCCGATCGTGAAAAAATCCTCCCACTGCACCACCGATTTGAGTACCGGGTCGTCGGCGGCGATGATGTCGGCGCGGCAGCGCCGGATGCCCGCGGGGTCCGGTCGATAGCCGTGCTGTGCAATGAACGTGCGCGCTGCAACGACATTTTGGCGCGCGGCTTCGCTGTAGAGTCCAACTTGCATGACGCCGCCTGGGCGCAGCAGCGACAGCAGTATCCTCCAGCCGGCCCAAGGATCGGCGAGGTGGTGCAAGACGCCGGACGAGTCGATGAAATCGAATTGCCGCCCGATCGAGCCCGCCATCATGATGTCGGCTTGCGCGAACTCGATGTTGCCGAGGCCGAATTTTTCCGCCATGCGCTTGGCGTAGCTTAGGCTGGCAATGCTCAGATCGATCGCCAGAATGCGGGCGTGGCGCATCTGCCGGGCAAATTCGATAGTCGAAAGCCCGGTGCCGCAGCCTGCAACCATGACATTGGGAACCTCGCTCGGCGGCGTGTCCTTGAGGATGATGGGCTGCACCGGCGGCCCGGCTTCGATCCAGCGCGGGTAGGGGTTCTCCTCGTATTGCGCGCGCACCGCCTGCGATACGTCGCCTTCGATCGCGGTCAAGGCGGGGATGGCCGCCGCAATCTGCCGCTCGCGCATCGGCTCTTCTATTTGTTGCACGAGGAGATCGCGCACATAAACCGGCCAAGACCGCTCCAGAAGCGCTTGCGCACCCGCTGTCGTATGCAGCGGAAAATACGCGGCGATGACGATTGGCCATAATGGCGGCACCGGATCGCCGTTCTTAAGCGCCTGCGCAAGCTTTGATTGCAGTTCGCGCCCGCGATCCGCTTCGTCTTGCGGCAGCGCATAAACATATTCGTTGATGAAACATTGCCGGGCCAGGGCGGCGAAAAATTTCAGACTCGGCTCGTCGACGGGCTGTTCGCCGTCTTCGGCAGCGGTCAGCATGATGCGGCGAACATTGGTGAACACGAATTCGAGGCCAAGGTCGGCGACCGGATCGCATTGCAGCAGGCAGGCGAGAAGCTCATCGTTCGCCAGCGCCGCCAGGCCCGAAGCGCCGAACAAATGCGAAGCGGGCAGAAGCTGCGGCCACGC
>NZ_JBAURI010001081.1:0-4431 GCF_049581145.1 Bradyrhizobium sp. | reverse complement strand
TCGCGGCATCGGGCGCGGGCGGCGGCTCGCCGCGCAGAGCCGGAAGTGGGGCCGCGATCTCCCGGACCGGCTGCGCCGGCATTGCCTGGCGGGCAACGGAGGCTTCGCGGGAAACGTCGCGGACGGCCGCAACGAGATCGGAATCGGCCAGCCGGTTGACCGGCTCGTCCGCCAGCGCGCAATCGACGCCGGCCTCCAGATAGAAGGCCAGCAGTTGATGCATGGTGGGGGCGGGTTCAGGCGTCATCGACGACATCGCGCAAACTTACGCCGCATTGCGTCATGGCGAAACATATTTCCATGGTTGTCTCCCCCGGAAAAATCGGAAACAAGAGGGTAAGAACCCCAAAAATTGGGCTGAGACTGGATCATGAGTGAAGAATTACCCCCGCGCGAGTCCATGGAATTCGACGTCGTCATCGTCGGCGCCGGGCCGTCAGGCCTGTCGGCTGCGATCCGGCTGAAGCAGCTCAACGCCGACCTGAACATCGTCGTGGTGGAGAAGGGGTCCGAGGTCGGCGCGCATCTTCTGTCCGGCGCGGTGATCGATCCGGTATCGCTCGACCAGTTGATCCCGGACTGGCGCCAGGATGCCGACTGCCCGCTGAAGACCAAGGTCGCGGCCGACAAGTTCCTCTGGATGACAAAGGGTTCGGCTATTCCATTGCCGAACTTCGCGATGCCGCCGCTCATGAACAACCATCACTGCTATATCGGCTCGCTCGGCCGGCTATGCCGGTGGCTCGCCGCCAAGGCCGAAGCGCTCGGGGTCGAGATCTATCCGGGCTTTGCCGCCACTGAGGTGCTGGTTGACGACAAGGGCGCGGTGCGCGGCATTGCGACCGGCGACATGGGCATCGCCAGGGACGGCTCGCACAAGCCGAATTTTACGCGCGGCATGGAGCTGTGCGGCAAATACACGCTGTTCGCGGAAGGCGCGCGCGGCAGCCTGACCAAGCAGCTGATCGCGAAGTTTGCGCTCGATGCCAAATGCGAGCCGCCGAAGTTCGGCATCGGCCTGAAGGAGGTCTGGCAGGTCGAGCCGGGCAAGCATCGGAAGGGCCTGATCCAGCATTCCTTCGGCTGGCCGCTCGACAGCAAGACGGGCGGCGGCTCGTTCCTCTATCACTACGACGACAATCTGGTCGCAGTCGGCTTCGTCCTGCATCTCAATTACCATGATCCCTATCTGTCGCCGTTCGACGAGTTCCAGCGCTTCAAGACCCATCCCACGATCCGCACGCTGTTCGAGGGCGGCAAGCGGCTGGCCTATGGCGCGCGCGCCATCACCGAGGGCGGTTATCAGTCGGTGCCCCGGCTCACTTTCGCGGGCGGCGCGCTGATCGGCTGTGCGGCAGGTTTCGTCAATGTGCCGCGCATCAAGGGCGTGCACAACGCGATCGGAAGCGCCATGCTGGCGGCCGAGCATGTCGGCGCGGCGCTCGCGGCGGGACGCGCCAATGACGAACTCGTCGACTATGAAAATACCTGGCGCTCGTCGCAGGTCGGTCGTGACCTTTATACCGTCCGCAACGTCAAGCCGCTGTGGTCGAAGTTCGGCACCGTGATCGGCGTCATGCTCGGCGGCATCGACATGTGGTGCAACACGCTCGGCTTCTCGCTGTTCGGAACCCAGTCGCACGCGAAGCCCGACCGCAGCACGCTCGATCCGGCGAAGGCGCATGCGCCGATGGCCGCGCCAAAGCCGGATGGCAAGCTCACCTTCGACCGGCTGTCGTCGGTGTTCCTCTCCAACACCAATCATGAGGAAGATCAGCCGATCCATTTGAAGGTCAAGGATCTGAAGCTGCAGAAGACCTCCGAGCACGACGTGTTTGCCGGGCCATCGAACCGCTATTGCCCGGCCGGAGTTTACGAATGGGTGGAGGAAGCGTCGGGGCCGCGCTTCGTCATCAACGCCCAGAACTGCGTTCACTGCAAGACCTGCGACGTCAAGGATCCGAACGGCAACATCACCTGGGTTCCTCCGGAAGGCGGCGGCGGCCCGAACTACGAGGCGATGTAACGCACGATTGCGTGAGCCGGCCGCGACAGCCGGCCGCGACCGCCAGCCACGATACGGCCACACTACCGGGGTCTTTGACGGATCGTCGGGCGACCGCAAGGGCGTTCCTGCCAACCGAATTGTCTTGGCCCATCCTTGCGGTTGAACGCCAAACACGGCATTCTCGCCCGTCTTGATGCCGCCGATTGGGTTCGCATTCGAGACAATTCTTCTTCAATCCCTGGAAGCTAACCAAGGCGAACCGTGATGCTCTCCTTTCGTTGCACTCGCTGGACCGTTGCCGTTTGTACCTTTGCCGCGCTGAGCGTGCCCGGAACGATCCTGGCGCAGACGCCCGATCACCCCTCGGAAAACGCGTCGCCGTTTCCGACCCGGAATGATCTGAAGGGTCTGACCACGTCGGGCAGCTATCTGGCCGCCCGCCACGCCGGGGTGGAGCGGGATGCCGGTTCGGCCGCGGAGTTCTATCGCTCCGCCTTGCGCGCCGACCCGAAGAACAACGATCTGTTGGATCGCGCCTTCATTTCCTCGGTCGCCGACGGCGATATCGACGAAGCGGTGAAGCTCGCCGATCGGCTGCTGGCGATCGACAAATCCAACCGCGTTGCCCGCCTCGTGGTCGGGGTGCGGGACCTGAAGCTGAAGAAATATTCCGCCGCAGAGGTCAATTTCAACCAGTCGGTCCGCGGCCCGATCACCGACCTGGTCGCGACTCTGTTGTCGGCCTGGGCGAGCTATGGCTCCGGTGACACCAAGACGGCGGTTGCCAACATCGACAAGCTGACCGGTCCTGAATGGTATCCGATCTTCAAGGATCTGCATGCCGGCATGATTCTCGATCTCGCGGGCAAGGAAAAGGATGCCGGCGCCAGGTTCGAGCGGGCCTACAAGCTGACCGCCAAGATGGATGCGTCGATGCTGCGGGTGTCCGAGGGCTACGCCCATTGGCTGAGCCGCAACAAGGACGATGATGCGGCTTACGGGATCTACGAGGCCTTCGACAAGAAGCTCGCGCGCCACCCGCTGGTGCAAGAAGGCATGCGCGACACCAAGGCCGGCAAGAAGCTGCCGCCGTTGGTCGATTCGGTTCAGGCCGGCGCCGCCGAAGCGCTCTATGGCGTCGGCGCCACCCTGGTCCGCCGCGGCGGCGAGGATCTCGCGCTGGTCTATCTGCAGCTTGCGCTCTATCTCGAGCCGAACCATCCGTTGGCGCTGTTGTCGCTTGCCGATCTCTACGAGTCGGTGAAGCGGCCGGCGATGGCGATCAAGGTCTACGAGCGCGTGCCGGCGAACTCGCCGTTGAAGCGCAACGCCCAGATCCAGCTTGCGACCGATCTCGACAGCGCGGATCGCAGCGATGAGGCGATCAAGATCCTGAAGGGCGTGATCGCGGAAGACCCCAAGGACATCGAGGCGATCATGGCGCTCGGCAATGTCGAGCGCGGCCGCAAGAAATTCGCCGACTGCGTCACGACCTATTCGCAGGCGATCGACGCGCTGCCGCCGGGCGACGACAAGAGCAACAACGTCTATTACTATTACCGCGGCATCTGCGAGGAGCGCTCGCACCAGTGGCCCAAGGCCGAAGCCGATATGAAGAAGGCGCTCGAGCTGCAGCCCGATCAGCCAAATGTGCTCAATTATCTCGGCTATTCCTGGATCGACCAGGGCGTCAATCTCGACGAAGGCATGAAGATGATCAAGCGCGCCGTCGAGCAGCGTCCCGACGACGGCTATATCGTCGATTCCCTCGGCTGGGCCTATTACCGCATCGGCAACTACGATGAGGCGGTGAAGAATCTCGAACGCGCGGTCGACCTCAAGCCCGAAGACCCCACCATCAACGATCACCTTGGCGATGCCTATTGGCATGTCGGCCGCACCCTGGAAGCCAAGTTCCAGTGGGCTCATGCGCGCGACCTCAAGCCCGATCCGGAGGATCTGCCGAAGATCGAGGCCAAGATCGCCAACGGCCTGCCGGAGGAGCCGGGCACCGCTTCGGCGGCTGCGGCCGCGCCCACCGACATCGACAAGAAGAAGGACGACGGCAAGGACGAGGACGGCAAGGGCGGCTGAAGCCAGGCTTCCGGATTGTCCGCAGGGGTCGCCAAAGCCTTGTTCGATGTTGACGGCCGCGGCGTCTCTTGCGAAGGCGGTAGCCGGGACGCTAGAAAGCCTGGCATTTCCGGCGCAGGCTTTGGTCCGGCTCTCTGGGTTTGACATTCGCGAATGACGGTTGACGGACACACGGACGCGAATGCCGGCTCTGCCGCATCGCGTGGGACGCTGCGCGAGATTGGGCGCGCCAAGGTCAACCTGACCCTTCGTGTGGTCGGGCGCCGCGGCGACGGCTACCACGACCTGGAAAGCGTGGTGGCGTTCGCCGACTGCGCAGATCGTTTGAC
>NZ_JBAURI010001080.1:0-8643 GCF_049581145.1 Bradyrhizobium sp. | reverse complement strand
CGGTCGGATTGTCGAGAGCCGAATTGACCTTGTTGCCGGTGGCGAGGTCATTCTGGGTGGTCGCGAGCAGCGAGGCGGTGGACTGCAGCGAGAGAAGATTCTGGCGGACTGACGCCGAGAGAACGATACCGGTCATGTCTTCATACCTTTCTGGTGTGAAACTAACTACGAACAGCCCGATCTTCTTGATCGGTTGACCAGGTCACGGTGGAACCAAGTGGCTAAGAAAACATGAAGCGGGTAAGCCCCGACCGATTCCCAGACCGATCCGGCTCCGCATCAACGCCGTGCTCCGCCCGCGACGCCGCTGATGAACGCCTTTGATAAAATTGTACAATTACGCGGCCAAATCGGCGTTTACCGATCGTTAACCTTGATCGGAAAGGATGGTCGCAAGCGGGCAAGAAGTGCCGGCATGTCGCCAGCGGGGCTCGATCTTTCAGATTCGCTGTAGTTGGTCGCCGGCGTCAGAAGCGGCAATGGAGAACAAATATGGCCTTGAAAGTGGAACTGAAGCCGCACGAACGGATCATCATTGGCTCCTGCGTGATCACCAACACCGAACAACGCGCCCGGCTCCTGATCGACGGCGACAATATCCCGATCCTTCGCGAGAAGGACATCATGACGCCGGAGACCGCCGACACGCCCGCCAAGCTGATCTATCTGGCGGTGCAGCTGATGTATATCGCGCCGAATCCCACCGCCAGTCACGCCACCTACTTCAATCTGGTGCGCGACATCGTCACTGCCGTGCCGAGCGCCTGGCCGATCATCGAGGCAATCAATAGCCACATCCTGGCCGGGGATCTCTACCTGGCGCTGAAGGAAACCAGGAAGCTCGTCGCCTATGAGAAGAAGCTCCTGGACCAGTACGACGAGCTTCACAAGAAGGCCGACGTCAACACCGCGGCCTGACGCAGACCCGGACTTGACGTGATCGTGCCCTGGCAGTCTTCCGGTTCCGTCGGATCGGACCGATAACGCTGAGCCCCCAGTTCGACTGGATCGGACCTGGGCTTCGGCTTTTTGCAGCACCTCCCTGAAGCGCGATGGGATGACGTCGAATCACCATCGCGCCTTCTGATTGCGCCTGATCTCCGCGCAAACGCTTCGCGTCGTCGCCCGGGGAAACCAGGGAAAACCCGGTCCGCGAATCATGCTTGCGCCGGCAGGATTCGCGCGATTCAGACAGCAAGCCGCGACCCTTCGATCGGAAGATCGTCGCCCGCCGCTCGTCGCGCCCCAAATTCCAGCACGGCCGAAACCAGCGCGTCGATGTCGCGGACATCGGTGCGGTGATTGACGATGGCCGCCCGGATCGCAAGCCGGCCGTCGAGCAGCGTCGTCGATGGCGCCGCAAGACCGGACTCATGGATGTTGACGACGATCTCGCCGTTGATCCGGTCTGCGTCCGCGGCGCGATAGCGGAAGCAGACGATGTTGAGATTGACCGGCGCCAGCAGCTCGAGCCGCGGTTCGCCGAGAATACGGGCCTCCAGATAGCCGGCTAGCGCGCAGCAACGCGTGATGACCGCGCCGAGCTTCTCGGTGCCGAAGGTCTTCAGCGTAAACCAGGTCTTGAGGGCCCTGAAGCCGCGCGACAGATCCGGGCCGAGGTCGCAAGGCCAGGACGTGCCCGCCGCGAGCCCGCGCGTCTCCCGCCGCAGATAGGCCGCGGGCGCGGCGAATGCATCCCGGTGCCGCTCGCCCTCGCGAACCAGCAGGAAGCCGGCGTCATAGGGAACCTGTCCCCATTTGTGGAAATCGAGCGCAATCGAGTCGGCATGTTCGATCCCGGCGAGTCGCGGCGCCAACGCCTGCGACAGGATGCCGAGCGCGCCGAAGGCACCGTCGACATGGAACCACAGCTTCTCCTCGCGGCACAGCTCAGCCATTGCCGTGAGATCGTCGATCGCGCCGATGTCCACCGTGCCGGCAGACGCCACCACCAGGAAAGGCTGCAGTCCGGCCTCGCGGTCGCGGGCGATCTGCGCGTGCAGCGCCGCCACATCGATGCGGTGGGACTGATCGACCGCGATCGAGCGCAGTGCGTCGCTGCCGAAGCCCGCGATATCCATTGCCTTGGCGATGCAGCCATGCCCGGCTTTCGAGGTGTAAGCGGTCATCAGCGCGCCCGCTTCGCCGATGCCGTGTTGCCTGGAAGATTTGCCGAGCGCCGACGTCCGCGCCACCAGCACGGCCATCAGATTGGCCATCGAGGTCCCGGTGACGAAGATGCCACTGGCACCCGCCGGGAAACCGAACATCTCTCGCGTCCATTCGACGATCTGCCGTTCGACGTCGATCGGGATATGGTCGCGCCCGCCGAGATTGGCGTTGAGCCCGGCCGCCAGCATCTCCGCCAGCATGCCGACGGCGGAGCCGCCGCCATGCACCCAGCCCATGAAGCCCGGATGAACGTTGCCGGTGGCATAGGGCACGACGAAATCGGTGAATTCGCGATAGACTTCGCCGAGCTCGGAGGGCCGGCGCGGAAGCTCGGCGCGAAACTGCGCGCGGATCACGTCCGGGATCGGCCGCCACACCGGGCGCTCGCGGATCGTGGCGACATAATCGATCATGTCATCGAGCATGCGATGACCTTGCGCGCGGATGTCGTCCCAATTCTGCGGATCGAGCGTCTCGCTCGGCTGGGATTGCGGAGAGACCTCGCGTAACGGCCTGGTCATGCCGCGTCCTCTCGCGCAAGCGCGACCCGGCGCTCCAGCATCGCCGCAAAGGCGTCGAATATCTTCTTCATCTGCGGCGGCTTGTAGGGAAAGATATCGGGTGGATCCATGTTGTGGACGACGGCCGTGTTGTCGGCCTCGAAGACCAGGAGCGAGCCGTCCTTGCATTCGGCGCAGTCGACCAGGAAATAATCCAGACCGACCCGCGCGGCCATCGCCGCCAGCACGGTATGGTGCCGCCGGGCAAAGCCGATATCGAAGGTGCGCATGAAGGTTTCTTCCTCCAGGCGCTTGGACGCGCTGTGCGACATGCCGGCATTGAGGTACCAGATATCCCAGCGGTCGGCGATCGCCATGTGGCAGGCATAGGGCCGGCCGTCGACGAACGCGACCCGGTACTTGCGGAACAGGCCGTCATCGCTCGCGTAGTCGATGAATGGCGAGACGAAGAACTCCTGCTCCTCGCGGCCTGCGAGATAGCGCTGCAGCGCCTCGCCGGCGTCGATCCTTGCCAGGCCCACGCCGGCGTGCGATCCGCGCGGCCGGACGATGATCGGAAAAACGAGCTCGCCTGCGGTCTCCGCCAGCGTCCCGGCCGATCGCGAGGCCCGTGTCAGTTGCTCGCGCGTGGCACCGAATGTCGCGGGCATCGTCAGGCCGTCGATATCCCGCAGTAGCCGATGCAGCTTGTCGCGGTCGAGATTGCCGACGCGTTTCGGTGGATTGAGCAGCGGCCGCGGCCATCGCGCCGCCACGGCATCGATCTTGCGCAACGCGTCCCGGCAATCGTCGGAATCGGAGGCGATCACGATCGCGATGTCATGCTCGGGCAACAGCGCCGGCAGGTCGGCCTCGCCGATGACATACAGGATCATCAACTCGATGCCGGACTCCTGCAGCAGGAACTCGATCGGCGTGTTGCTGCCCATATCGGTCGCCGCCGCCAGCGCCAGCACGCGCAGCCGCGGACTGTTCGACATGCAGGGCGAACGGAACAATCGATGCGACAACAGGACTTCGTGCTGAATGGCAAGACCGGCCTGCTTGTCGCCGAGAAGCTGGGCGATCAGCGACAGGTCGATCCCCTCGCCCGCGGTCGCGGTGCCGTCGAGCAGCTTGCTGATCCGCTCGGCCCATAGCGGGCGGAGATTTCCGCCGTCGAAGGCCATCTTGGCGAGCCTGGCCATGCCGATGCGGTCGGCGCAATCGGCGCGGGCGGTCACACTCAGCTCGAGAGGCTTGGATTCCATATCACTGCTCCGCAAATTCCATTGGTCCGGCGTGGGCGAGCAGAAGCTCGATCTTGGCAACGACGCTTGCGACGTGGTCGCGTTCGCGCTGCAGGTTCTGCCGCGCGCGACGCGGGTCGGACGACCACGCCTCGGTGACGAGGCGCGCGCCGATACACAGCCGCAGCACGCCGACCGGCAGGCCATCCCGGTGCGCGATGGCAACGGGCTGCCCGATGAGGCAGCGCTGTCCCGCCAGGTCCCGATCGGCCTTTGTGCCTTCGATCACGCCGCGGAGATCGCTCGCCAGCGCGCGATGGAGACGGCGGCAGCCGTCGGCCGACAGCAGGCTGCGGTTGCGATCAACGAAAAAGGGAAAGATCGTGGCGTCGGCGAACTCCTCGTCATCCGTCCCTCCGGATGGCGGCCGCGCAAGCGGGCGCAGCGCGGGCGACAGCGCAATGAGGCTCTCGATCGTCGCCCTGAACTCGCGAAGCGCCAGCGTGCGGAAGCCTGCCGGCACCTGGTAATAGGTGCCGATTTCGGCCAGCGCCGCTTCCCAGCGCAACCATTGACCGAGATTCGGCCGGCTGGCAAAGCGCGACCGCAGCGCGGTCCAGCTCTGCGGCCAGTCGCTGCGGCTGGCATAATCGGCAAGACCGGGCGCGATCCCCTCGCCTGTATCAAGCGCGCGCGAAATTGCACGCGGGACCAGCAGCGCGCCGCTGAAGGCGGGGCCGCCGAAATATTTCGAGCCGGTGATCAGCACCATGTAGCCGCGATCGAGATAGTTTCGCAGCCGGCGGCGACTGAGGCGCATCTGGCAGGCGTCGACGACGATCCGGACCTGGCGCGGCCATCTTGCCGCAATCTCCTCGAGGCATGCGTCTCCCGGCGCGCGCCAGCCAAGCTTGGAGGCATCCATGATCTGAAGCAGCACACGGGCGCCGCTCGCGACCGCAGCTTCGATGGCGTCAAGAACAGCCGAATCGCATTCGGCCCGCGCCGCCAGATCCTCCGGCCCCTGCGCGAAGTCTGGCATGCCAGCAAGCAACGGCAGCGCGACGCTGTCGCCGGACAGGCCGGCGATCGGCGCATCCTTCGCGACCCGGCGCCCGCCCGCGGTCAGCGCGCTGAAATGGCGCCCGCGCGCGGTATGAATCGTGCCGCTTCCGGTCTGGTCCGCTCCGACGACGATCGTCATCGGCGCAGATCCGAACAGACCGCGCGCCAGGAACAGCGCGTGGAGCTGCGAGTCGGTGCCCGAGGGCGAGAAGATGATATCCGCGTCGGAGGCGGCCAGTTCGAGATGAGCCCGCAATTCCTCGCGCATCTCCTCGAGACGCATATCGAACGCGTGTTCCAACCCGTGCGCGATGGCCAATCGCATCAGGCCCGCGCGGGCGAATCCCGCGCGCTCGTCCGCCCGCGCGGAAATCGGCGACGCAGTGCTCGACGAAAAATTCAAGGTATCTGGCGCGGGCATCGGCCCACAGCCATACGCGTTCAGCCGACTGGCCGGATCGAGTGCAAGCCTCTGATCACCGCCGCGGAGCAGGAGATCGTCGAGCGGCACGAACAGATCGGAGAGGCCAGGCGCGCGCTCGCCTTCGGATCGCCGCTCAAGCAGGGTGTCGGAGATTTCCAGCCGGGCGGCAGCGGTGGTCATTTCAGGCATTCCCTAGGCGGCATCCGCCGCGCTCGGCGCCGCCGCGAACTGGGTGGCGACGTCGCCGCGAAACACCGTCGGCCCGACATGATCGAGGGAGCTATGGAGATCGGCCCAGATTTCGCCGCCCATATCGGTCCAGCGCTTGCAGAAGGCGAAATCCTCGCTCAGGTAGGTGCCGGTGGCCGGGTCGATCATACATTCGAACAGGGCAAAACGGTTCGGACTTCCCGCCAGCGCGTCGTTGGAATGCTCGCGAAAGAACTGCAGCGAGGCATACTGCGCGCACATTCTCTCCAGCACATGGCGCCGGATCATCAGGAAGCCGGTGCCGGCAAAGCGCACGCGGGCAAATCCGTTGACGACCATCACGCGGTCGGGATCGTCGATCTCGAGCACGTAGTCGAGCGAGGCCGCAGGCAGGTTCGGTCGGTCTGTCTCCAGCGCCCGCCTCGCCTTCTCCCAATTGACCCGCTTGATCGGATAGACGCCGGCAACGACGTCGGCTCCCGATTCGATCAGCCGGAACACCTGCTCGGCCGTAAATCCGATATCGGCATCGACGAACAGAAAATGGGTCGCGGCGGGATCGTCGAGGAACAGCGTGACCAGATTTGCCCGCGCCCGCGTGATCAGGGCGTCGCCATCGCGCAGATGCACCTTCAGGCCGATATTGGACATCGGAACGAGCGCGCGCTGCAGAGCGAAGATCGAGGAAGCGTAGATGCTCGAGACCTGGCCGCCGAAGCAAGGCGTCGCGATGACAAGCTGAATCCGGTCGGTCATGATTGCCTCCGAAGCGCCAGACGGCGCCCGCAATTCCGACCGAACCCTAAATAAACGTGGTTAACGAAAACCTAATGCCTGTGACCGGGGAGTTCCGGGCCGTTCATGCCCGGCCGTGGCGGCGGATTTCGTCGGCAAGGCAGGCGATGACGCCGTCCCAACAGCCGAAAGCCTGCTGCCGCAACAGTTTCGCGGTCGGATACCACGGCGTGTCGTCCCGCCCGTGCATCCAGCGGAAATCCGCGGCGTGGGGCAAGAGAATCAGCAGGGGCTTGCCGAACGCCCCCGCCAGATGCGCAACCGCCGTGTCGACGGTGATGACGACATCGAGCAGCGCGATCACGGCCGCGGTATCGGCGAAATCGCGAAAGGAGCTGCCGAGATCGACCAGGCTCGGCAGTTTCTGCAAAGTCTCGGCATCGGCCGCGCGTAGATCGGTTTGCAGGCTGAAACAAGCCAGCGCCGGATCCTCGAACAATTCGGCGAGCCGCATCAGCGGGATCGAGCGGTTGGCGTCATTCTTGTGGCCTTGCGACCCCGACCAGACGAATCCGGCCCGCCGACGCCCCGCCGGCAGCCGATCGCGCCAATGATCCAGGCGCTCCGCCGGGACTGCCAGATACGGAATGGCGGAAGGGGTCGTCTCGGGGCGCGTACCGAAGGCCAGCGGGAGACTGAGCAACGGACAATGCAGGTCGAAGCGGGGAAGCGGCGCGCCGGATGCGACCACCGCGACATCATCGAGCCCGGCCAACAGCGCCAGCAATTCCGGCTGCACCTCGCAGATCACCTTCGCTCCCTCCTGCGCCAGCAGCGGCGCATAGCGGATGAACTGGATGGTGTCGCCGAACCCCTGCTCGGCATGCAGCAGCACGGTCTTGCCCGAGACCGGCCGCTCGCCTCGCCACAAGGGCTGTCGAAAGGAGCGGCGATGGCGGGCAAATGCCGCGGTCTTCCAGCGCCATTCATACGCCTTCCAGCCAGCATCGAAGTCGCCGAGCCCAAGCTGCGTCATCGCGGCCTCGAAATGCGCTTCGGCAAAATCGGGATTGGCTGCGATCGCGGCTTTGAAGTCAGCGAGCGCCTCGGTGGGCCGCTCCAGCCGGCGCAGCGCATGGCCGCGGTTGGTCAGAATCTGCGGATGCCGGGGCATCAAGCTCAGCGCGGCGTCGTAGTTGACAAGCGCCTCGGCCGGCCGGTTGAAGCGCAGCAGCGTATTGCCACGATTGACCAGCGCCCCGACATGGCCGGGCGCGGTGGCCAGGACCTCGTCATAAATCGCAATCGCGTCTGCGATGCGGTCGCTTTCGAGATAGGCATTGCCGAGATTATAGAGGATGTCGGAATGCCCGGGCGCGAGGCGCAGCGCGTGCTGATAGCTCGCGATCGCCTCATCGAAGCGTCTGCTGGCTTGCAGCGCCAGCCCGAAATTCGACAGCGCGTCGGCCGAGCCGGAATTGGCGCGCAGCGCGCCTGCAAGGAAGCGCAGCGCGTCGACCATGCGCTGGCGCCGATAGTTCAGCATGCCAAGTAGAAGCTGCGCGTCGAAATCGTCCGGCCGGTACTTCAGAATCCCGGTGCAGAGCCGCTCGGTCCGGTCGAGATCGCCCTCCTGGAAGGAGCCATAGGCCTGCCGCTGCATCCGGGACAGGTTGGGCGCCTCTCCCTGTCCGGGAGTCTTCTTCCACTTCGCCGACAACGGAGCTCTCCGGAACACCGGCGCGGTCGAAGATTTTCGAAGCCTCCTTGCGCAAGCCGCAGGGAGGCGTTCGCCCTCGAATCGCCGCCGGCGGCGAATCTAGCATTTTCGGCGATGCCGCACCCGGCCGCCGAAGCGCGACCACCACGACCGGGGTCGGCGGAGGACAGGCGCGCCGGCCGGATCAGGCCGCCGGCAGGAACTTGGTCAGGCTCAATTGCGAGAGCATCGCGGTGGTCTGATAGGACGCCTGCAGATTGTTCTGCAACTGCAGGATTTCGCTCGCTACCTGATCCTGGGAAATGCCCTCGGTAGTGGAGACCAGGTTCTGCAGTGCCGTCTGGGTCTGGGTCTGGCGGGCGGTGGCATCCTGCATCGTGGTCTGGGCGTTGGCGAAGTCGGTCTGTATATCCTGGATCGTCTGCTGGCCGGCTTGCGGCGTCAGATTGGCCGCGATGCGCTGACTCAAGGCCGTGACCTCGGCCGCCGAATTGGTCCCGCTCGGAGACGTGGTGGATGCGGCATACACGGCGACCGCCTGCAGCTGCTGGCGGATCGCTTGTTCAT
>NZ_JBAURI010001079.1:0-2815 GCF_049581145.1 Bradyrhizobium sp. | reverse complement strand
GGCATTCATGCCGATCACGGGAAAGCCGACACCGGCAAAGCCGAAGGCCGGCGAGACGAACAGCCCGGTGAGCGCGAGACCGGTCGCAAGTTCGCGGGCGAGCAACTGAAACAGCGCCCCCAGCGCCAGATAGGCCACCAGGAACATCAGCGCCGCAACCAGCATCATCGGCACGTCGCCCCGGAATGGAATCCCGAACACGCCTTCGACGACCAGGGTCAGTACGCCCATCATGCCGATGAACAGAATGAGGAGCGGCGTCAGCTTGCCGGCGAGCGCGATGATCGGGTCGCTGCCGGCGCAGGCGAGCCAGCTGCGGAAGCTGCGCCGCCGGAACTCCGACCCCACGGCGTAGCCGGCGCTCAGGGCGATGACGATGTGCAGCACCACCGGCAGCAGCGCCCGCACCAGATATTGCGCGTAGTTGCGCTCGGGGTTGCTGAGCGCGATCTGTTCGACCGCAAGCTGACCGACGTGATGCCAGCTGGGCGCGCCCTGGGTCGCCGGAGCCACGCGGCCGGCGGCCGCGTTAAGGGCATCCGACAGCCCCTGCGAGGCCACGCCGGCCGCGGTGAGCGCCTGCTGATTGTAGAACGCCGTCACCTTCGGACGGCGGCCGGCCTGAAGATCGCGCTCGAAATCGGCCGGGATGTACACGGCCGCGCCGGCCTCGCCGGAGCGGATGGCGCGCGCCGCGCCGGCCAGATCGCCCGGACGGCCGACCACGGCAAGCGTCGGCGACGCCGCCACGGATCCGATGAAGGTCGCCGCGGTCTGGGTCCGATCGTCGTCGACGATGACGACGCCGAGGCCCCGCATCACCTGATGGCTGAACACCGCCGTGAGCACGACGATCGCCAACAACGGCACGCCGAGCACCAGGATCGGCATCACCCGGTCGCGCAGCATCCAGCGCCACTCGCGGATGACGACCAGCCGAAAACCTGGCCGCGGCATCGGGCCCATCATCGGCTCCGCCAATCGACATAGGCGCTCATCCCCGGGCGCAGCTCCGGCACCTTGTCGACCGGATAGGCCCGAACCTCGAAGGTGCGCAGGTCGAATTGACCTGTGGCGCGGGTGGCGCGCCAGCTGGCATATTCGCCGCGCGTCGCGATCAGCTTGACTTCGACCGTGATCGCTCGGTCGCCAAGCGCCGGCACCCGCACATCGAAGCGATCGCCGACCTTCAGCGTCTTGACCAGATCCTCGCGCAGGTCGAAATGAATCCAGACATCGCTCAGATCGATCAGGGTCAGGAGCGGCACGCCGGGTGACACATATTCGCCCAGCTCGACATTGCGCTGATACACCTGCGCGGCAGAAGGCGCCGTGACCGTCATCTGATCGACCAGCGCCTGCACGCTATCGATGTCGGCAAGCGCCTTCTGCACGCCGGCAGCCGCCAGCGCCCGTTCCTCGCGGGTGGCGCCGTTGACCGCCTGCTCATAGGCGGACTTGGCCTGCTCGGTCGCCCTCTGGCCTTCCTGCAGATGATCGGTCGCGAGATCGAGCTGGGCCTGCGGCGAATGCCCCTCCTGGAACAGCTGCTGGGTGCGGTCAAACGTCTTCTGTGCCAGCGTCTCGGCAGCTTGCGCGCGCTCATAGGCCGCCTTCTGCGCGGCGATGATTTCGACACGGGTTGCGGCATCGACATGCGCCATCTGCGCCTGCGCCACCACCTTGGCCGCCTCGGCATCCCTGAGCTTGGCCAATGTCTCGGGGTTGTCGATCCGCACCAGCACGGCGCCAGCGGCCACGTTCTGGCCACGCGCCACCGGAATCTCGCCGACGCGCCCGTCGATCCGGGCAGCGATGTCCATGCGGGTGGCGTCGACCTCGCCTTGCACCACCAGCGGCTCCGGCCGGACCAGATACCAGATCGATAACGCGGCGACCGCCACGACCACCAGGGCAACGATGACGGCCGGCATGCGCGCCGCCGGCCAAGGCGTGCCGCTGCGCTTGATTTCCGCCGGCTTGGTTGCGACCGCCTGTTCAGTGTCCGGCATCGGCCTATCCATTCGGATGACACCACGCCGCGACCGAGCAAGGATGCACGCGGCTCGATCGCGTGACCCGCCCCGCCAGGACCGGCAACGTGGCCTGCGGGTCCACGGCATCTTCGATGATCCACCACGGCCGCCCGATCTCGGCTGCGAGACCACCGGTTCGAATGGGCATAAGCCATGACCTCATTGTTGGTCCCCCTCCGAAACAGCATCGTATCGCGCAAACCCTGAAGGTTTTGCGTCAGGCGGCCCGTGTGCACGAGCGCTCAAGTTCTCCTGCCACGCGAGCTGAAGTCAATCCGCTGAATGATTTTCATGCGGCGATGAACGGCAATCAAGCAACCCTGATTGCAATGGCTGCTGTCGATGTTCACATTTCATTGTTCGAGCCTCGCGCAGGCCAATCGTTCTCCACGTCGGGCAAGGACCGATCGAACGGCGCATGCGCGGGGCATGACGATGGAGGGAGGCACGGGCACAGCCGTCGCATCGCCGATTCTTTTTTTCGAAGCGCCGCGTTCATCGACACCCGCAGCAAGACACGGCTTCGCGCTCTCGCGGCGCGATGCGCCCGAAGCGATGCTGAAATCTCATGCCCTCGAAAGCCAGAGGGCGTGGGGGATGCCGGGCGCCCGATGCACCCGCAGCCTCGTGTGCGCATAGTGGGTAGTAAGTCTGCACACGAGTATTCACAGCGGTCGCACCGGAATCACCCGGCATCCCCGCACGCAATGGTTTACGGCTTATACGCGCTCTCCTCGGTGACCATGCTTTTTTGCCACCGTCGCCTAACGGAATTGCTT
>NZ_JBAURI010001078.1:0-5276 GCF_049581145.1 Bradyrhizobium sp. | reverse complement strand
GTGCTTGGCTCCTCCCGCCAAGGACCACTTGGAGCCGGCAGGGCAAAAACTCTGCGGCTCTCTCTTTTTTTGTGCGGTCGGGCTGGTCCTGATCGGGATCCCGTCCAATTGGTAGATCGTGGTCCGGCTTTGCCTCGCGCGTCAGCGCAGCCTGCTCAACAACCCCATCAGCGTCTCGCGCTCTTTGGCATCCAGCGGCGCCAGCGTCTGCTTCGAGATCAGAAGCGCGTTGGGCGCGGCTTTTTCGGCGGCCTCGCGGCCGGCGCGGGTCAGGCTGACCATCAGGCGGCGGCCATCGGTGGGATCGGCGTTGGTTTCGGTCAGGCCGCGCGCGGTGAGGCGGTCGATCACGCCCTTGATGGTCGCGACATCCATCGCGGTGAGCCGGCCGAGCTGGTTCTGCGAGCAGGGACCCATTTCATTGAGCTTGGCCAGCGCCGCCCATTGCGCCGATGTCAGGTTGATGCCGATATCACGGGCGAAGATCGTGGCGTGGCGCTGCCAGACCTGGCGCAGGATGAAGCCGATCTGGTCATCCAGGATATAGACCGGCTTCGCCGGCTTCGGACTCTTCTTCAGCGCCGCACTCCTCGCCATTGCCGGCCCCGCCCCCTTCAGACCGACAGATGCGCGTCGCGGATATCCGGACGCGCATCGAGCTCGGCCATGGTGCCGCCAAAGCAGATCTGGCCGCGCTCGATCAGATAGGCGCGATCGGAGATCAGTCGCGCGAAATGCAGGTTCTGCTCCGACACCACGATGCTGACGCCCTCGCGCTTCATGGTCAGGATGGCATCGACCATCTGCTCGATGATTTTCGGCGCCAGCCCCTCCGATGGCTCGTCCAAGAGCACCAGCGACGGATTGCCCATCAGCGTGCGGGCGATGGTCAGCATCTGCTGCTCGCCGCCGCTCATGCGGCCACCGGGCCGGCGCCGCATCTCGCCGAGATTGGGAAACAGCGCGAACAGTTTGTCCCGCGTCCAATACGGAGCGTTCGGCCGCTTCGGCTGGCGGCCGACTTCCAGATTCTCCTCGACCGTCAATTCGCTGAAGATGCGCCGTTCTTCCGGCACGTAGCCGAGCCCGGCGCGGACGATATCATAGGTCGGGCTGTTGGAGACGTCCCGGCCCTCGAACAGGACTCGCCCGCTGCGCTGCTCGACCAGGCCGATGATGGAGCGGAAGGTGGTGGACTTGCCGGCGCCGTTGCGTCCGAGCAACGCGACCACCTCGCCGGCGCCGACTTCGAGATTGATGTCGAACAGGATATGCGCCGGCCCATAGTGGCTGTTGAGATCGGAAACAGAGAGCTTCATGCCGACGCCCCCTCGCGGTGGCGGCGGTCATAGACCAGGCCGTCGCCGAGATAGACCGCGCGCACCTGCGGATCGGCGCGAACCTGTTCCGGCGTGCCCTCGGCGATCAATGTGCCACGGTTGAGCACGAGCAGGCGGTTGGCATGCTCGAACACCACGTCCATGTCGTGCTCCGTGAAGAGCACGCCGATTGCCTGCTCGCGGGCGATCTGCGCCGTGAGCCGCATCAGATCGACGCGCTCGCGCGGCGCCATGCCGGCGGTCGGCTCGTCCATCAGCAGCAATTTCGGCTGGTTGGCGAGCGCGACCGCGAGCTCCAGCCGCTTCAGGTCGCCGTACGCGAGCTCGCCGCAGGGGCGCTCCGCGTGCGCGGCCATGCCGACCAGCTCCAGCAACCGGCCGGCCTCCTCGCGCGCCAGCGACGGCATCGAGGCGACCAGATTGAACAGGCGCCTGTCATGCGAGACGCGGGCGACCTGAACATTCTCACGCACGGTCATGGTGGCAAAAGTCGCGGTGATCTGGAAGGTGCGCCCGACACCGAGCCGCCACAGCGTACGCGGGCGTTTACCGGTGGTTTCCTGGCCGAGCAGCTCGATGCGACCAAAGTCCGGCGTGATCTGGCCGTTGAGCATGTCGAAGCAGGTGGTCTTGCCCGCGCCATTGGGGCCGATCAGCGCCAGCATTTCTCCGGGCTGAAGTGAAAACGAGACGCCGCGCACGGCGTGCACGCCGCCGTAGGACTTGGTCAGGCCCTCGACCGACAGCAGTGGGGACGCTTCGCTCATTCGGCGACCCCAACGCGGGAGGTCGCGAGCGGCGGTTTCGCCGCTGCGGGCCCGCGGCGACCACGAATCCGCTCCAGCGTGCCGACGATGCCCATGGGGAAGGCCACGACGATCAGCACGATGAAGCCGCCGAGCACGAGTTTCGACAGATCGGTCTGGCTCACCAGATAGATGCTGAGCGCCTTGTAGACGATCGCCCCCACAACCGCGCCGGATACCGTCTCGACGCCGCCAAGCAGCACCATCACCAGCGCGTCGACCGACAGCGAGATGCCGAGACTGTCCGGAAACACGCTGCCCTTGAGATAGACAAACAGCGCGCCCGCCAGTCCAGCGATGACGCCCGAGATCACGAACGCGGTCCATTGGATGCGCTTGCCGTCGATGCCGATCGCCTCGCTGCGCAGCGGGGAGTCGCGGGTGGCGCGGAACGCGAAGCCGAACGGCGAGAACACCAGGACCCGCAATAGCGCCACCACCAGCGCGGCGGCGCCGAGCGACAGCCAGTAGAAATGTGACGGGCTCGCCGCCCAATGTTCCGGCCAGACCCCCAGAATGCCATTGTCGCCGCCGGTGACATCGACCCATTGGAAGGCGATCGACCACGCGATCTGGGCGAAGGCGAGCGTCAGCATCGCGAAATAGACGCCGCTCAGTTGCACGGCAAAGAAGCCGAATACAGCAGCACCAAGGCCGCCGACCAGCGGCCCGAGCAGGAGACAGGCAATCATCGGCAGGCCCGCCATCTTCGCGAACAACGCGGCACCATAAGCGCCGAGCCCGAACGAGGCGGCGTGGCCGAACGAGGCAAGACCGCCGACCGACATCAACAATTGCAGGCTGGCGGCGAAGATTACGAAGATCGCGATTTCGGCGCCGACCGACAGTGCGTAGTTGCCGCTCACGAACGGCAACGCGGCCGCCGCGAGCAGCACGACCAGCGCCGCGATGCGTTCGGCCGAGCTAAGCGGCCGCCACGGATTGACCGTTAGTCCCGGCGTGCGGCGCGCAGGCGCCTCCGCTTTTCCGAACAGGCCCCAGGGCCGCACGATCAGCACCACGGCCATCACCGCGAACACCAGCACGATCGAGATTTTCGGAAACACCAGGATGCCGAACGCGTTGAGCTCGGACACCAGCACCGCTGCGACGAAGGCACCGATGATGCTGCCGAGACCGCCGATCACGACCACCACGAAGACGTCGACGATGATGCGCAGATCCATCGCATGATCCACGGCGTCGCGCGGGATCTGCAGGGCACCGCCAAGCGCCGCAAGGAAGACGCCGAGCGCGAACACGCTGGTGAACAGCCATTTCTGGTTGACGCCGAGCGCCGCGACCATGTCGCGATCCTGGGTCGCGGCGCGGACCAGAATGCCCCAGCGCGTGCGCTGGAACAAAAGCCAGAGCAGGCCGAGCACGACAGGACCGAGCATGATCAGAAACAGATCATAACTCGGGACATTCTGCCCGAGAAAATCGACCGCGCCCTTTAGCCCCGGCGCGCGGCGGCCGAGCAGATCGCCGGGCCCCCAGATCAGCACCACGAGATCCTCGACCATCAGGGTCAGCCCGAAGGTCGCGAGCAGCTGGAACAATTCGGGCGCATGGTAGATGCGGCGCAGCAGCACGGTCTCGACCACGACGCCGATTGCTGCGACGATCAGGCTTGCGGTGACGATGCCGCCCCAGAATCCAAGCACGCCTGCGAAAGTATCGGTCAAGGTGAACGCAACATAGGCGCCGAGCATGTAGAACGCGCCATGAGCGAAGTTCACGATCCGCGTGACGCCGAAGATGATCGACAGCCCGGACGCCACCAGGAACAGCGACGCCGCGCTGGCAAGACCGGTCAGGAACTGGACGATGTAAAAGGCCATCAACTCGATGCTCGTTGGGGGCACCTCTTCCCGCGGGTGGGAGAGGTCGAAATTCGCGTCAGCGAATTTCGGGTGAGGGAATCTCCGCGAGTCGAGCCCTCCTCACCCCAACCCTCTCCCGCAAGCGGGAGAGGGAGAGGGAGAGGAAGGTCCTCGCTACGCGGCGACGCACCTCACTCCTTCGGCCGGAGCTTTTCGACTTCGGCGTCGCTCGGCAGATAATCCGAGCCCTTGCGATAGACCGCATCCACCATGATCCCCTTGCCGTCCTTCAGCGCGGTCTTGCCGACGAAGGCGCCGAGCGTCGACTGATGATCGATCTTGCGGAAGGTGATCTCGCCGAACGGTGACGGCACCGACAGGCCCTCGGCCGCGGCAATCAGTTTTTCCGGATCGGTCGAATTCGCCTTCGCCAGGATCGCGGCGGCGGATTTGATGGTCTGGTAGCCGACGATCGAGCCAAGCCGCGGATAGTCGTTATATTTGGCCTGATAGGCCTTCAGGAACGCGTCGTGCTCCGGAGTCTTGATCGAATACCAGGGGTAGCCGGTGACGATCCAGCCCTCCGGCGTTTCGTCCTTCAGCGGGTCGAGATATTCCGGCTCCCCGGTCAGGAACGACACCACGGTACGATCCTTGAACAGGCCGCGGGTGTTGCCCTCGCGCACAAACTTGACGAGATCGGCCGCAAAGGTGACGTTGAGGATCGCCTCCGGATTGGCGGCGGCTAGCGCCTGCACCACGGGACCGGCGTCGATCTTTCCCTGCGGCGGCCATTGCTCGTCGACCCAGACGATGTCGGGCCGCTTCTCCGACATCAGCTTCTTGAACACCGCAACCGCCGACTGGCCGTATTCATAGTTCGGCGCGATCGTGGCCCAGCGCTTGGCCGGCAGTTTTGCCGCCTCCTCCACCAACATCGCCGCCTGCATGTAGTTCGACGGCCGCAGCCGGAAGGTGTAGCGATTGCCCTTGGACCAGGTGATGGCGTCGGTCAAAGGTTCCGCCGCCAGGAAGAACACCTTCTTCTGGTTGGCGAAGTCGCTGACGGCGAGACCGATGTTCGACAGGAAGGTGCCGACCAGCATCGCGACGTTCTCGCTGGAGACGAGTTCGTTGGCGGCGGTCTGCGCATCGGCCGGCTTGCCGCCGTCATCCTTGGAGATGACGACCAGTTTCTTGCCGTTGATGCCGCCGGCCGCGTTGATTTCCTCGACCGCGAGCTGCCAGCCCTTGCGGTAGGGCTCCGTGAAGGCGGGCAACAGCGAGTAGCTGTTGATCTCGCC
>NZ_JBAURI010001077.1:0-3522 GCF_049581145.1 Bradyrhizobium sp. | reverse complement strand
GCCAGGGTCGACATCGACAAAATTCGTCGACAATCCGGACAGGGCAGCGCCTTTCGAAGGCGCCTTTTGCAGAATGAACATGACCTGAAACAGGGCGTTGCGATCCAGACTGCGCGGCACCTGGAGGGCCTGGAAAATCTGCTCGATCGGGAGGTCCTGGTTCCGATAGGCATCCAATGTGATTTGCCGGACACGCCGCAGCAGGTCAGCGAAGGTGGGGTCCCCGGAAAGGTCGGTCCGCAATACGATGGCATTGGCGAACATTCCGATCAACCGCTCGATCTGGATCTGGTTGCGGTTGGCGATCAACGTCCCGACCGCGACATCCTCGTGCTGCGTATATCGGTACAGGAGGCACTGAAACGCGGCGAGAAGCGTCATGAACAAGGTCGCGTTGTGGCTCTGACTCAACGACTTGATGCGGCCAGACAACTCCCGCGACAAGCTCAGCGGAAGCCTGGCGCCGCGGCCGGTCCGTGTCTCCGGACGGGGCCGATCCGTTCGCAGCGGCAGCTCGGCCAACCCTTTGAGCCGCCCACGCCAATAATCGCCCTGGTCCTTGGCGGCCGGCGTTCGCAGCCACGTGCGCTGCCACGCGACGAAATGTCGATATTGAACCGGAAGCTCGGGTAATTTGGCAGGCTCTCCTCTTATTCCCGCGTTATAGAGCGCCTCGAGCTCTTCCCAGAACAGCCGCTGGGACCATCCGTCCGTAATGAGATGATGGAGCTTGACCAGCAGCGCATGGTCGTGCTCGCCAAGTTTCAGGAGCTGCAACCGTATCGGCGGTCGCTTTTCGATGTCGAGCGATTGCCGCAGCCATTGCATCGTCTGGGATCGAATCGTTTCGGCTTTGTCGGGCTCGGATAACGCGCCCAGGTCGAGATGTTCCAGGCGTGGTCGAACCCGCGTCACGATCTGTATTCGCTCGCCCAGACGCTCCGGGAAGATCGATCGCAAGGCCTCGTGGCGCTCGCTGATCGCGGCGATGCTCGCTTCCAGCACGTCGGGATCGAGCGGCCCGGACAGACGCGCTGCACCCACCACATGGTATTTGTGTCCGATCTGGTCGATCGTACTCAGGACCTGGATTCTCTGCTGCTGCTGTGACAGCTGGCCAGGGCCATCCGCCGGAACGTCACGCAGGTCCGGGCGCGCGGCGGAGATTCGCTTTTTCGAGGACTCGATCCGGACCGCAAGCGTCGCAATCGTCGGCGCATCGAAAATGTCGTTGAAGGAAAGTTCGACCCGGAAGCGGGTCCGTAGGCGCGAAAGCAGTTGCGCGACCGTCAGGGAATCCGCCCCAAGTGCAAAGACGTCGTCCTCGATCCCGACCGCATGGAGTTCCAGGAGATCCGCCCAGATTTTGGCCAGCTCCCACTCGGTTTCCGAACGCGGCTCGACCGGCTTGTCGTTGCGTTCGATGCGCGATCGTGGCGATGCTATCGACAGCATGCCGGCGAGTTCGCCGCGAACAATCTTTCCGTCGGGACCGGTCGGGATCGCCGGCACAATTTGGATCAGGCTGGGAACCTTGAACCGCGCCAGGTGATCCCTCGCGAACTGCCGGAGCTTGTGGGAATTGGTCTTGGCCTCCGGCCGCAGCACGACGGCGACCGCGACATCCTCCCCAAGCTTCTTGTGGATGAGCGGAAAAGCCGCGGCTGCCATCACCTCGGGATGGCCCAGGAGTGCCTTTTCGACTTCGGCCGGCGAAACCTTCTGCCCTCCACGGTTGATCACATCGGCTTTCTTGATGCGCCCGAGCAGGAACAGATATCCCTCTGAATCGATGTAGCCGCGGTCGCCGGTCCAGAACCAGCCGTCGCGAAAGGCTGCTCTGGTTGCGAGCTCGTTGGTGTCATAGCCCCTCGTCACGGTCGGGCCTCTGAGCGCGACCTCTCCCGGTTCGCCGGCGGCCAGAGGGCGGCCCATGCCGTCCATGATGGCGATCTCGGCGCCCGCGGGCTTGCCGACGGAGCCAGGCTTGCGCTTCTCCACAGGGTTCGCGGCAATCTGGGACGCGGCTTCGGTCATGCCGTAGGTTTCAATCACGGGCACGCCAAACAGCTGCTCGAGTTCGTCGAGCACGTCGGTCGGCAGCGACGAGGAAGCGGATCGGATCAGCCGCAAGGATGACCGCCGATACGCCCGTTTCCGGCGACGCGCTTCCGCTATCAGCGCGCGATGGATGGGGGGGACCGCAGTATACCAGGTTGGTTGATGCTGCTTCAGCCAACCGAAGAAGGCCGCGGCGTCGAATTTCGGCGCGCAGATCACGCTGGACCCGGCTGCCAGCGCCGTCAAAAGTCCCGAGATCAGACCATGCGCGTGAAACAGAGGCAGAACACACAGCAATCGATCCTGCGCCTCGATCGCGACCGCGGCACCTGCATTGTGGGCTGAGAGGCAGATGCTGGAGTGGAGCAGAGGCACCAATTTCGGCCGTGACGCGGTCCCCGAGGTCAGCAGGATGAACGCGTCGTCGGCGCCGGTCGCCAATTCGTCGTTGTTAGCGCCTCGCGCCGTTGAGCAAACGAGACTGAAGGCGCCGGGCCCCTGCGTGGGGTTCGGCGAGAGATCGATCACCGGTATGGCAAGGCCATATGCGACGCTCCGGGCTGCCGAGTCCACATCGGAGCACGTCAAGAGCGCGGCCACCCGTAGGTCTTCGAAGGTCCCCCGCCACTCCTGCGCGGAAAAACCGGGGTGCAGCGGCACACACACCGCACCGGCCGCGACAGCGACGACTGCCACCGCGGCCTCTGGTCCGCCTGGCAATACGACCGCGACACGGTCGCGCCGGCTGATGCCGAATTTGCGCAACTCGCGAACTATCTCGTTCACGCGAAGCCAGAACGCACCATATGTCAACGCCGCGCCTCCCGGCGCGAGAATGGCCGGATGCTCCGGCGAATGGCGCCCATGGTAGGCGAGAAGATCTCCGATGCAGGAAAACACCCGGTTCTCGGCTTTGGCGATGGCCTCCTGCGGCCATTTCTCTGCGATCCCTGACAAACTCGTCTCCCAAGCTCGTTTATTTGGCGCGCCGGCGGTTGACTTTCGTTTTCGCTGTTTTGGCGCGCTTGGGCGACGTGTGTGTGCCCGCGCGCTTCGGGCGGACGCGTTGCGGTGAGGCTGCGATGGCAGATATGTCGTCCGGATCTCGCAACGTGCGTTTGCCGCTCAATGCTTTGGCCAGCACGGTTGGATCCAGCTGATCAATCAGTTTCCTGGGATTGATGGCGTCGGACACATAGCGATCAAGCCATGCAACCGCACTATCGAGGCTCGCCAATTCGGGCTCGGCATAGCCGAGCAGGTCCTGATAATAGGTTGCGGAATCCTCCAGGAACAGGTCTCGCGCCAAACCGTTCACGAGTCGACGCAGGCCATATTTCGTTCCGGGAATGGCCGCTCCCGTCAGGCCCAGGCTTGGCATCGCGCCGAAGGTGAAATTGTGCAGTCGACTTAGAAAAGCAGCGGTTCCTGGCTCCCGTTCGGTAAATTCGAATGCCGCGC
>NZ_JBAURI010001076.1:0-12082 GCF_049581145.1 Bradyrhizobium sp. | reverse complement strand
GTCATGGCCTGTGCCAGCACGCCGTCCGGCTGCGGCAGCGGCAGCACGCGCTTGTCGCCGTCAGGCAGCAGCGGCGCAAGGATCGAAGGCAGGAAGCCGGGAGAAGCCATCGTCTCCTGCCTGATCTCATCCGGTGCCGCGGTCGCCCCGGGGGCTATGACCCAGCCGTTCATGCCTGCCAAGTCGCCGGCCAGCACGACCACCGTGATGGTCACGATGCCGCGGAAAATCCAGCGCAGGATCGTCTCGTCCGGGTTGTCCGCACGCCAGGCGTCGAAACGTTGCCGCAGGGTCGGAGATGACGATAGCGATGCCATCGCGAACCGCTACTTGATGTGACGTGCCGACGACAGCGAGGTGACGTTCTCCTCGGTCGCGGCGGGCGGAAGCTGGTCGGTCGTTGCAGCGGCGGGAGGCTCCGCCGCCGGGACAGGCTCGGCCGCAGGCGTGGGCTCTGCGAGAGGCTCAGCCGCCCGCCTTGCTTCCTCGACTTCGCGGGCAATCTGCAAGGCTGCGACCAGTTCACCCACCGTCATGGTCGAGGCGCTGATGGCGGGCAGACCCTCGCGCCGGATCGCGGCATGCACCACGCACAGGATCAGGACCAGCACCGCCGGCATCAAATCGATCGAGATCGCGCCGGCCCAGCTCGGGATGAAATCGCCGGCATAGCGCAGCACCGCCTCTGCCGACGACAGCGTCTGGAATCGCGCGGGCTCGACCCGTGGCATCGCCAGGATCTTGTCCGCGGCGTCCGCCAGCGAGGCCGCCTGGGTCGCGATCGAACCCTCCACCTTGCCGACCACGGCGGTCTGGCGATCGGCAAGATCGGCGGTGCGGCCGCCGGCCGCCGGCGGAATGAAGCCGGAGGCCAGCGAGGTTGCAGCGCGCTTGACGGCGGGAGCCACCGAAGTCTGCTGCAGGTTGGCGATCACGCCCATCAGCGCCAGCGACTCGGTTGCAAAGGCGTCGCTGCGCGCGGCGATCGGGCCGCGGTCCGAGATCAGTTCGCGCATCTTGGCGAGGCTCTTGCCGCCCTGCTCATACAGCGTGGATACCCGCTTGGCGGAATCCTGCACCTGCTGGCCGAGGCTGTCGAGCTGGCCAGACATCTGGGTCAGGAGTTGCACCACGGTGCCGGATCCCGACGTGCCCGTGAGCGATCCGGTGCGTTCGGCATCGGCGAGCCGGGCGAACCGAGAGGAGGCGAGCTGGATATCGGGCAACAGGCCTTGCGCGGCGATGGCGTTGGTGTTGGCGGCATCGAGATCGCGCGTATAATCCTGCACGGTAATGGCGAGGTGCTGCTGGATCGCCGCGGCTCCCGCCAGCGCCGAGGCGTTGAGCCAGGACGACATCGCCACGATCATCAGCGCGCCGAGCAGCATGCAGCCGAACATCAGGCCGCGGCCGGTCGCGCTGACGACATGCGGCATGAAATGCATCAGGAACACCCAGAAGGCATAGATGCCGACCGACACCGCAACCGAATAGATCACGGCCGCGAAGAACACCGTCGTCGCGCTGCCGTTGAGCAGTTCGCGGACACCGAGATAGGTGTAGACGCCGGCGGCAAGCGCCAGGATCGCGGTGGTCAGCTTGAGCGTGGCTTCGAGCCGGCTGACGCCGTCCGCCAGCAGGACGGAAGTGGACATCCGCGCCGGCAGTGGCTGCGACGCAACAGTTGGAATTGAGGGCATGGCTCGTCCTGTTGCGGCGATCGAAGCCGCGCCGACCGTCACCCCCGTCGTCCGCGAAAACCATGCTGTTTTGCGGAGAAATTCCGACGAGATTATGTCGATGGCCCGCTCGATGCGCCGGCACGGTCAGGCCTTGCAAGGTCGGGGGAGAGCGCTTCACTCTAGGATGACGCCGGCACGGAGGAGCGGAGATGACTGACCAGATCAATAGAGTTGCGATCGTGACCGGCGCCTCGCGCGGTATCGGCGCCGCGGTCGCCGAACGGCTCGCCAGAGATGGCTTCACGGTCATCGTCAATTATGCCGGCGACACCAAATCCGCCGAGGCGCTGGTCAAGACGATCGAAGGCAGCGGCGGCCGCGCATTGGCGGTCAGGGCCGACGTCAGCGATGCCGGGGCCGTGAAAGCGATGTTCGACAAGGCGGAGGCTGCGTTCGGCGGCGTCGACGTGCTGATCAACAATGCCGGCATCATGAAGCTCGCGACGGTGGCCGACAGCGACGATGCGCTGTTCGACCAGCAGATAGCGATCAACCTGAAGGGCAGCTTCAACGGCATGCGCGAAGCCGCCAGGCGGCTGCGCGCTGGCGGCCGGATCGTCAATTTCTCCACCAGTGTCGTCGGCACCAGGCTGGAGACCTACAGTGTCTACGCCGCGACAAAGGCAGCGGTGGAAACCATGACCGCGATCCTGTCCAAGGAAATGCGAGGCCGCAACATCACGGTCAACGCGGTGGCGCCGGGACCGGTCGCGACAGAGCTGTTCCTGACCGGCAAGTCGCAGGAATTGATCGAGCGGCTCGCCAAGGCAAACCCGATGGAGCGGCTTGGCGCGCCCGACGACATCGCCGCCGTGGTGGCCTTTCTGGTCGGACCCGATGGCGCCTGGGTCAATGGCCAGGTGCTGCGCGCCAATGGCGGCCTGGTCTGAAGCCTCCGCGCCGATTGCATGGGAACGGAGATTGCGGCTTGTCGTCGTGACGCGTTTTCGTCCATGCCAGCCGGAAGCCGGTTGCTTGAAAGCGCGTTGCCCATCAGCCATTCAGCCATCGCAGCATCTCGGCGTTGATTTCGCGCGGATAGCAGTGGCTGAGGTCGTCGATCTCGCGGTAGGCCACGCGCGCGCCGGCTCGCGATAGCGCGGCCTGCGTATGCCGTGCCACCTCGACCGGGAACATCCAGTCGAGCGCGCCATGCACGAGAAAGATCGGCAAGTTCCGCAGCCGTTCGGCGTCGGCCATCTGCGCCATCAGCGGGTGGAATGTGGCGCAGACCGGCGCCAGATGCGTGAAGGGCGAACTGCTTTCGAGGCCTGTAACGTAGCAGAAGGTGCCGCCATCGCTCATGCCGGTCAGGAGCAGCCGCCTCGGATCGACGCTCCAGCGGCTTCGCACGGACTCGAGAATGCGATGAAGATTGGGCGTGTCGGCGTCCTCGCCCATCAGCGCCCAGGTCGGGCCGGTCGCGGTCGGCGCGATCAGGATGGCGCCAAAGCTGCGGGCGTCGCGCAGCCAGCTCCACAGGAAATTGCGGCCGTTGCCGCTGCCGCCATGCAGCGCCATCACCAGCGGCCAGTCGCGTTGCGGCGTGTAATATTCCGGCACGTAGAGCGCGAAGCCGCCGCGACTGCCGCCGTCGTCGTGATCGTGAATGATGCCGGTGGTCTCGGCCGCGGGCGCCGCCAGCCGCGCCGCGAGATCGGCATCGCCTTGCAGCGCGCCGTCGAGGAAGAACTGGCTCACCGGCGGAAGCTTTGCGGCGAGCGGATAGAGCGCTTCCAGCGCCCGCGGCGCGTGGCGCAGCGCGCGAAACGCCTCGAACATGTCGCCGTTGCCGCGTTGAACCGCATGCAGGCCGGCAAGCGCCGCAAGTGCTGCATCGCTCGCGCCCTCGAGCGACGTCTGCACCGCCGCGAATTCGGGCGGCCAGTCGCCGAGGCGGCTGCGGACCGCCCGCAGCGCCTGGTCCGGCGCGCCGACCTGCGCCATGACCGCAACGAATTCCGGCGGATGGAGATGACGTGCGACAAAGGCGAGGGCTTCGAGCGCTTGCAGGAGGGGCGGCAGCACGGCCACGATGTCGTCCACCACGGCTTCGCTCATCGCATCGTCCCGCTGTTGGATCCGTGCGCGATGAACCTCGTCGCGCCCGGCCTTGTTGTTGAACGATGAGCTCCGCGGACGCGGCTTCTCGCCTGTCGGCCAAGGAAAAGCCCTTGCCGGCAGCCGCGCCCGCGCGACGTTGCAGCCCGGATTTTCCTAATGCAGCCGCGGCGCCTTGAGCAGCTTGGTGCGGTCGGTCGAGGCCAGCACGACGTCGAAGGTGACGCCTTCATGGTGAACGGTGAGCGGCACGTCGACCCCGGCCGCGCCGAGCGACCAGAGCTTGCGATAAAAGCCGCTCTGGCTCGTGACCTTCTCGCCCTTCACGGCCAGGATGACGTCGCCAGATTTCAGTTCGGCGCGTGCCGCGGGCCCGTTGCTGGAGATGCCGATCACCACGACCTTGTCGTCGATCTCGGTCGAATACATCCCAAGCCAGGGCCGCGCAGGACTGTTGACCCGGCCGAAGCGGCGCAGATCGTCCAGCACGGGTTTGAGCAGATCGATCGGCACGATCATGTTGACATGTTCGGCCTTGCCGGCGCGCTCCCGTTCGAGCTGCAGCGAGCCAATCCCGATCAGCTCGCCGGTATTCGAGATCAAGCCGGTGCCGCCCCAATTGGGATGCGCGGGATAGGTGAAGATCGCCTCGTCCAGCAGATACTCCCAGTATCCAGCGAATTCCTGCTTGGCGGCGATATGGCTCGCCACCGAGCGCGTGCGTCCGCCGGCGCCGCCGAGCACCACACGGTCGCCGACCTCGGTCGCGGCCGAGGCGCCGAGCGGCAAGGGATCGATGTCCAGTTGGCCGAGCGCCTGCACCAGGCCGAAGCCGGAGACGGAATCGAAGCCGAGCACGTGGCCTTCCATGGTGCGGCCGTCACCGAGATGCAGCCAGACCGTTTCGGCTTCCGTGATCAGATAGCCGATGGTCAGCACCAGCCCGTTGTCGATCACGACCCCATTGCCGGCGCGCTCGGTGCCGAGCGTGTCCGCAGTGAAGGCGTCGGTCGGGACCAGGGAATGCAGGCCGACCACCGAGGACAGCGCGCGGTCGAGATCAAAAGTGTAGTCGCCGGGGCGAGGCTGAAACCCAGGCGGCACTCTCCACTCGGTCAAAGAGGGCATCGCGGCTCTCCTGTTTGATCGGCGCAGCCCGGCGCGGACGGATGGCCGGCTTCCGGCAACGAAATTGCGCGGCGGCCGAAGCGGCATTGGCTGCTCAATCTACCATCTTTGTCCGGCGACGCACCAGCTCTCTTGCCCGGCTGGGGCAAAAGATGAAGGCGGCGCCCGGATCGACTCCGCGACCAGGCGCTTCGCCCTGCGCACGTCGCGCGCCGTCTCGCCACCCTCGATCGCCGCATGCAGTCTGCCTGCGTCGTGCCCCGTCGCCTGATTTCCGCTAGCCGCGGCCTCGCGCATGACGCACCCTTTGCGTAGAGGACCAACGACCAATGGCCTGCATGAAACGCGTCACGAGCAACGCGCTTTTTACAGGTCGTGCTGCGGCCACCGCCTGCCACAGGCCGGTAATTACCATCTCTCTCAAGGCCGGAACGGGCTGACGAATTCGCGCCAGGAAGGTGCTCACTGATCAACGTCCGCGGTAGCGTAATCCGTCAACCAGCAGGGAAACCATGCGCCGTGCGTGGTCGGGCCCCGATCCCTGATTGTAGGCGTGCATGCACAAGCTCGCGGCCGCGCCCAAGAGATCCTTGGCAGCGACATCGGTGCGGACCACGCCGGCAGCCCCCGCGGATTCGAGAAGTGTCCGAAGTGCAGGTTCCAGTCGCTTTCGGAAGTAGGCGGGCAAGGTATCATAGGCTGGGCTTCCCGAGTGCAGAGCGGTGGCGAGCCCGCGCTTGGCTGCGATGAAGTCCACGTAACGCTGCATCCATCGCGCCAGCGCCTCGCCGGGCTCGTGCTCCGCAGCCAAAACCGGCGCCGCGTCCGCGCAGGCATCAATTTCACGCCGGAAGACGGCCGCGATCAGGTCAGCGCGCTGCGGAAAATGGCGGTAAAGGGTTGCGATGCCGACTCCGGCCTTCTCGGCGATCTCGCGCACCGGCGCGTCCACGCCGGAGCTTGCGAACACCGACTTGGCCGCATGCAACAAGGCGTCGAGGTTGCGCTGGGTGTCGGCGCGCACGCGCCGATTCAGACCCCGTGGCGGCACCAAGGCATCGCGTTCGTCCTCCGATGCTTCGGTCACGATATCTCCACGTGAATCACGACTTGAAAAACGGATCATTGATCCGTATTAATCCGGAACCATGATCCGTTTGAGTTTTTAGCGGAGATAGGCGGCCTGTTCAACAAATCGCGAGATCCCGGAGGTTGCCTGTGCCGGACAAGCCCATCGTCCTGGACGCCGGGGCCGGTCAGTCGAATGTCGCCGGCTGGCCGGCGCATGCCAGGCGACATGAGACGCCGGTCGACCGACCGACCAACTGCCCCTGTCGGCCGCCTGCACGAACTTTCTGAGGATGGGCGCGCGGCGGAGCGGCTGCGCTTCCGAAACTGCGCTACATGAGCCCGCGGCGCCCGCCGCGGTCGAGAATCGATCAACCCAGCGAGTGCGGAGCCGCCAGCATGAACGTACCGATCGCAATCGCCCGGGCGGCCGCCGAAGAGGCACGGCCCGAACCACCGGCGAACATTCGTGGGCTGTTGGCCGGACTGATCATGGTGCTGACGCTGGCCGCCCTCGACCAGAACATCGTCGTCACCGCGCTGCCGCGCATCGTCAGCGATCTCGGGGCAATCTCGCATCTGACCTGGGTGGTGACGTCCTATATCGTCACCGCCACGATGGCGACGCCGCTCTACGGCAAGCTCAGCGACCAGTACGGCCGCAAGCCGCTGCTCTACGCGGCGATCGGCATCTTTCTCGCAGGCTCGGTGCTGGCCGGGCTGTCGCAGACCATGACCGAGCTGATCGTGTGCCGGGCCGTGCAGGGCGTCGGCGCCGGAGGGCTGTTGCCGCTGGCGCAGATCACCATCGGCGACGTGATCAGCCCGCGTGAGCGCGGCCGCTATCAGGGCGTCTTCGTCGCGGTGTTCGCCGTCTGCTCGATCGCCGGCCCGCTGTTGGGCGGCGTCATCACCGATCTTCTGTCCTGGCACTGGATCTTCTATCTGAACCTGCCGGTCGGCGTCGTCGCGGTCGGATTCATCGCGGTCGGTGTGCCGCGGTCGCCGCGGGCGGTCGTCCATCGCATCGATTATGCGGGGGCGGTGTTGATCGCCCTCGGCACCACCGGGCTCATGTTCGTGCTGAGCCTCGGCGGCGTCACCTACGCCTGGTCCTCGCCGGAGATCATCGGGGCTGCGGCCGCAACGCTCGCGGTCACCGTGTTGCTGGTGCTCCAGGAGCGCCGCGCATCCGAGCCGATCCTGCCGCTGCACTTGTTCGGCAACACGACCGTCGCTGTGGCGTGGGGCGTGCAGGCGCTCACCTTCACCGGCGTCAGCGCGGCAACCGTGTTCTTTCCGCTGTTCTTCCAGTTGGTGCTCGGCTTCGCCCCGGCGATTTCCGGCCTGCTGACCGGGCCGCTGATGCTGGGCGTGGTCATCTCCTCGGTGGTCGGGGGCCGGCTGATCGCCCGCACCGGCCGCTACAAGCGCCTGCCGGTGCTCGGCCTTGCTGGCGCCACCCTTGCGTTCGTGCTGCTGGGCTGGGGCGCCGCCACCGGGCGCGGCATTCCGTTCATGGAGCCGCTGCTGGTCGTTCTCGGCCTCGGCATCGGCATGGTCATGCCGACCATGACGGTTGCCATGCAGAACGCCGCCGGCGCCAGCGAGATCGGCGCCGCGACCGCTACCGCCGCGTTCTTCCGTTCGCTCGGCGGCGTGCTCGGGGTCGCCCTGTCGGGCGGCATCATGGCGATGCGCCTGCAGGCGGCGAGCGGACCCATGACCCAGATCGACCCCAATACGCTGATGAAGGCCGGCCTCCAGCAGATCTCGAGGCTCCCGCCTGCGCTCGCCGCGACGGTGATTGGCTTCTACCGCGACGCCATCGCCGCGACCTTCCTGGTCGGCGGCGCGATCCTCGCCCTCGGTTTCCTGCTCGTCCTGTTCATGCCCGAGCTGCCGCTGCGGACCGGCCGGAACACGTGAGCGGGGTGTTCGGAAACGACGGCCGACGCCGCCGTCCGGCCGCCGGGCTCTCGACGGAGCCGCGGATTCGAGTCTGGCGGCTCATCAAGGTATTGGTCACGCTCGCTGCAGCGGTGATCGTCCGTCGGCCCGGTTGCGACTTGGGCTCCGCTTCCACAGCTGCTGCGACAAACGCTTACGGTGACCGTCTCGGCGGAGCTGAGGTCAGGCTTGAATCGCCTGCTCGATACCAATGTGCTCGGAGATGCGGTGACGCAGGGGCCGTGGCTGGATTTTTCGTCTTGAATGGCGCTCAGCTCTAAGCGGACAGCTCTAATTGCGGCGGTGCAGGTGCGGCAAAATCGGTTGCCGTGGATGAGTTCCAGCACACCCGGCACACTTGTATTGTTGTCGCGTGTGTTGTTGTCTGTGACGCACCTCATAAGACTGTCGTGCCAATCGAAAAAGCTCAACAACTTCGGCGGCGCTGCACTTCATAAGTGCGTCACGTGCACCTCATAAAATTGTATTTCGGGGGTGTTTGCACCTCATAAGATTGTCTTTTGAATCATGAAAATCGACCGCAGAAATGCGGCCCGTTTAAAAAGCCCGTGGTGCGTTAGAAATTCGTCGACGACGAAATTCCCGAACTCGCGGACGGCCTCCCCACGAGCTTCCTGGGCCCGTTAAGCGCCATCGGCGCGAATGGCAGATGCAAAGGTGGACGATGGACGCCTCCTACTTTAGCGACACCGCCGAAATAGCGGCTGCTTAGCCAAAACATGGCTCTGCGGCCTGGGGGCGGCGCGATCTGGGCGGCCTCCGAGCCAAAAAGCGCGACGTGCACCGACCGTGAGAGTGCATGCCGAGGTCGCGCGGGCGTCAGCGCGCGAATTCCTCGAGCAGCGTCCAGCAGTACGCGTCGAGGGTGACGTAGTCGTGCAGCATCTGCTTGTGGAACAGGATGGTCGGCGCGCCGTCGAGCACCGAGTGGGTCATCCACGGACGGAACTGGCCGAGCGCCCGCTGCTCGCCGCGAAGGCGGTCGTATTCCGCCTGGTCGCCGGCCAGCGCGGCGGCGACCGCTGCAGCGTCGAGGGTCCTATATTGCTCCGCCGAGGTCTCGTCGATCACGAAGGGCGGGATGTAGAGCGGGATCCGGTGAGCGAACCCGTCGCGAAAGTCGATCAGGTTGCCCAGCCATTCCTTGTTGTCGTCGAGGAACGTCCTGAATTTGGCTGAAATACCCCACAGGCCCTACGCCTCCACGTCCTCGACCTCGCCGCGGGGGCCGACCAAACCGATCCGGATGCCGGCGGCCGCGCAGCGGGGCGCCAGCTTGCGGCCCACCCGTAGCGTGACTTCGGTGCGCGGCATTACCGCAACCAGCCTGCTGCCCGGTGGCTTCATCATCAGGCGCCCTACGATCTCGCACAGGCCCTTGTCCAGCCTGGAGAGCCGGCCGGGGTGCCGGGTCTCGACCGCGCCGCCCTTGCACTCCGCCTCGATGGTCACCCCGTCCGCTTCGGCGGTGACGTCACTTACCCTGGAGCGCGGATGGATGATGATCCGCCGCCTCTCTGCATCGTCGAAAGTGCCGGCGAACGGCATGCGTGCGGACGCGATCCGACGGAAACCGCGCTTCTCGAGCCAGGCGGGAAAATCGACCTGGCGCGCGTGCTGCCCGTCCGGATGGATGCGGACCTCGCGGACCGGCCGGGTCCGGAGCAGGTGCATGGCGTAGGCCAGCATCACCGCGCCCTCGTAGAAGTGCCGGTCCGGCTGGTCCGCCGGCGCTCCGGCCGTCGCCGGGCGTTCCACGATCAGGTCGTCGAAATCCATCCCGCCCCCTGCCGTCGAAGCCGCAATCTCCGGGCGATCATAGCCGGGTTATCGCCCGGCTTCGACTCGGCTATCCTCGCTGTGTCTCGGACAATCCTCGCGATGGCTGCCGAACCGAAGCCGAAAGCGGTCAGGAAGAAGGCGCGCCGGCGCAAGCCGCCGGAGGAGATCGTCGACTACATCGTCGAGATCGAAGATTGGGATTTCGGCTACTGGCTGGCGCTCAATACGTTGCGGGATGCGCTCGATCCCTACCACGAGCACCGCCACGTCGAGCTCAAGGGGCGGATGCTCTGGCCGAAGGGGCTGAAGACCGATCGGGTGGAGATCTCGATGTTTCCTTCGGTCAGTCTGCTGGAGGAGCGGCGGAGGGACCTCAAGCCGATCGCCATCGGAGCTATCGAGGCCTACCCGGAAAGGCTGGGCGCGAGCGTCGGCATCCCGCAGGACGCGCTGGCGCCGATTCTGCAGATGCTTATCGCGGAAAGGTTCAAGTTCGTCGTGCTGCGGGGATCGAAATTCCTTTACCGCAGCGCCCGCTTGGTCAGCTTCAGCCTTCGGGCACAGCTCGGCGAGGATGACCTTCCGTCCGAAGACTAAGTCGACTAAGGCGCCGCCAAATCCTGTCATTCCCCGGCGCTTCCGCGCGCTAGTCATATCAACTCTGTGGCACGCAAGAACCCGAAGGCGGCTGGGAAGCCGCCTTCGGGCATCTTTCGAGACAATGCGCTCGGGATTATTTGTAGTGGGCGATCACATCGAACCCCATCGAGCCGCCTTCGGCGCCGAGGCAGACGCCGCCGCCGACCTTGACGCCGAACACGTTCGGCGGATCGACCCAGTGGCCGGCACCCTTGGCGTAGGCCGTGTAGGTGATCTCCGTCGCGCTCTTCCAGCTGAAGTTGCCGACGGAGTGGCCGTTGTTCGCGGCAGTGACGCGCACCTCGATGCCATCCATCACGCCGTGGTAGGAGCGATCCAGGCGTTCGGGATGCGGGACCTCGGTGGTGAAGGTCTCGCTGTGATCGTGGCAGCCATCGGCGCGCACGTAGTGGCTGGCGATCTTGACCTCCGCCGGGAGCTCCTCGCCGGCGTGGCCAGAGACCACACCACCCAGGAGCGACGCCGCGGCGACCAACAACGCCAGAGCCGCCAAAACGAATCTTTTCGACATGGTCGAACCTCCAATTCTCCAATCTTCCGGTCAGACGGCACCATGCCGCCGACGGAAGACCCGTGTCGGCGAGATCCAAACTTGACGAGGTACGTTTCCCGAATCCGTCCCAACACATTGATTTCACGTGAGAAACATAAAATTCCTCACTCTTCTGCTTCCGTTTTCCGTTCCCAGCGACACATATGAGAACGAAGGAGGCGACGATGCCCACCAAGCTCGAAACGGCGTTCCGGAAGTTCTCCTGGGAGACTTCCCGCAGGGCCTCGCTCAGCGGTCTCATCACCGAGCCACTGCTCGAGCACGCCCTTCAACTCCACATCGCCGGTCGCTACGAGGAGGCCCTAGCCGAGCTTGCGCAAATCCCCGAGGAGACGCGTCCCTCGGCGGCATGGCGCATCTTGGGGCACGCCGAACACGGGCGCGGAAACCACGAGGCCGCCATCGTTGCCCACATAAAATCCCGCGCGATGAACGAGGCTCGCGGTGACCCGTCGTCGGCAAGCGACGACGAAGTCAACCTGGCCGCGGTGCTGATCTCGATGCGAAGGTACGAAGACGCTTGGGAAGCGACCGAGAGAGCTCGAACGCTCGCTCCCCGCAATCCCGCGTCCTGGCTGCCGCGTATCTCGATTTTGAATCGACAGGAGCGGGCCGCGGAACTCGAACGAGAATTGCGGACGCTCCTTCGTGAAATGCCCGAATTCGCAGACAGCTCGAGGTTCCGCGATCACCTCGAGAACGACACCGACTTCATCGGCGTCGCCGACCTGATCGCCAACATTAGGAGAGAACCATGCGTTTCCTGAACGTCTTCGGAATCGGACTGGCCAGCGGAATCGTCTGGATGATCGGCCTCGGCATCACCCTCGCGCATGCAGGGACGGGCGTCGTCTATTGATGGCCGGACAGCTTCGTCCCGGCAGAGGAGCAGATCATGGATTCGGGAGTCCAGGACGAACGCCGTCTCCGGGAGCTTCTCGACCTTCCGGTCGGGAAAAGGTCCGAGTCGAAGGATGAGTTCGTCGACACAGCGTGGCGACTGCTTTTGCCGTTCATCCCGTACGTCGAGCGTCTCGCGCGCCCGTACGTCCGCGACCACGAGGTCGAGGACGTAAGCCGCGACGTGTTGATCGGCGCCATCGTCCGCCTCACGGAT
>NZ_JBAURI010001075.1:0-10616 GCF_049581145.1 Bradyrhizobium sp. | reverse complement strand
GTCGATATAGAGCAGGCAGGTGCCGTCTTCGGCCTCATGCACCAGATGGTCGTTCCAGATCTTGTCGTACAGCGTGGTGGGTTTCGACATCAGCGTCAGCTCCCGGATGGTTTCTTGATCGGTGAGTTCTCGGATACGCGCGAACGCGAGACGGATTCGGCGCAGCGTCAGCGCGCGCGGCCAAGTCTTGCGGTCGCCGAGGTCGCAAAGCGTCCGAAGAAGCGGCCGGGCAGCCGGCTGCGATCGTCGATCACGACGCGCCGGCAAGCGATGCTGGTCTGGTCCAGTGCCATGGGCATTTTCTAGCACGCCGCGCCTCGGCCCGACAATCAATCGGTCACCTGCAAGCGACGCGAGCCAAGAACTCGTGCGAGGAACGATATGGGTACCGCAAAAAAAAGCGCAGGGAGCTGCCCCGCGCTTTTGATCCGGCCGATTTCGGCGGCCTTACTCGCCGACAGCAGTCGCGCGCTCGGTCTTCTCGGTCTTCTCGACGATGCGGGCCGACTTGCCGCGCAAATTACGCAGGTAGTAGAGCTTGGCGCGGCGCACCTTGCCGCGACGCACCACCTTGATCGAGTCGATCATCGGCGACATCAGCGGGAACACGCGTTCCACGCCCTCGCCGTAGGAGATCTTGCGGACCGTGAAACTCTCGTTGAGCCCGCCGCCGGAGCGGCCGATGCAGACGCCCTCATAGGCCTGCACGCGGGTGCGGTCGCCTTCGACCACCTTGACGTTGACGATCACGGTGTCGCCTGGCCCGAAATCAGGAATGTCCTTGCCGGCCGACAATTTGTCGAATTGCTCTTTTTCGAGCTGCTGAATGAGGTTCACGGGTAATCTCCATCGGCTGCGCGCCCAGCCGCCGACGGGGGCTCGCGCTTGATCCTGCCATCACTTGCGGATTTGGCGGTCCGTATACGGCAAAGGCGAACGTTTGTCACCCTTTTGTCGTGTTTTTTGTGCGGGTTGGATCAGGCCGCGCCGCCCATAAATCCGGCCGCCGCGCCTGTGTCAGGGCCTCGGCCTCGGCGCGCCGCCAGGCCGCCACCCTGGCGTGGTCGCCGGACAGCAGGATGTCCGGGATGGGCATCCCCTGGAAGGTCTGAGGGCGGGTATATTGCGGGTATTCCAGCAATCCCTGCGAAAAGCTCTCCTCTGCCCCCGATTCGGCCTTTCCCATCACCCCGGGCAGCAGCCGGACGCAGGCGTCGATCAGCGCCATCGCGGCGATTTCGCCGCCGGATAGCACGTAGTCGCCGATCGAGACTTCCTCGAGGTTCCGGGCCTCGATCACCCGCTGATCGACCCCCTCGAATCGGCCGCAGACGAGCAGGGGGCCGGGTCCGGCTGCGAGCTCCTTGACCCGCGCCTGGCTCAATGGCCGACCTCGCGGGCTCATCAGCAGGAGGGGTCGATCTCTGGTCCGGTCGGACGTGCCTTCGGCGGCGTCGATCGCCGCCGCCAGCACGTCGGCGCGCAACACCATGCCAGGCCCGCCGCCCGCCGGGGTATCGTCGACGCTGCGGTGGCGGTCAGTGGCCGAGTCCCGGATATCGCGCGCTTCCAGCGCCCACAGGCCGGAGGCCAGCGCGCGACCGGCGAGGCTCATGCCAAGCGGCCCCGGGAACATGTCCGGGAACAGCGTGAGCACGGTGGCGCGCCATATCGTCGTCGCGGCAGTCATGGCTCTTGATTACGGCACGACGGCCGTCAGATCGAGCCCCTGCATCAAGGCCGCCGCTTCGACCGCCCGCTTGAAGTCGGCGAGCGGAAACGTCGTCACCATGATCTTGCCGAGATCGAGCAGACCTTCGGCGGCGAGCGTCGCAAGCTGGGGCGGCGCGGTGCGGTCGTACATGAATTGGCCGACCACTTCCCAGTCATTTGCCAACATCTCGCGGAACGACAATTCCAAGGGCACCTCGGCGCTGCCCATCAGCACCAGCCGGCCGCCGCGCTTTAGCGCGCGCAGGCATGAGAGCGTTGTCGAGGTGCTCCTGGCCTGGCCGAGCAGATCGAGCGCGACATCGGCGCCGCCGGCCGCGGCATGACGAATGGCGGCAAGATCCTGAGCCGGGTCGCCGCTCACGACGGCCGGCATCACGCGCGGGCCGAACGCGTTGCTCAACCGCTGCAGCGCCTCGCGCTTGCGTCCCACCGCGACGACGCGGCCCGCGCCCATCGCGACCGCCAGCATCACCGCCCCCGAACCGAAATAGCCGGTGGCGCCGTTGATGATGATGATGATGCCGCCGCCGCGCAAGCCGGCGCGCTGCAGGCCGCCGAATGGCACGATCAGTTTGGCCAAACCGATCAGTTCGGTGGCAGGCCGGTCATCGAGCCGGGTGAGCGGCGTGACGCAGGCGGCCGGCCAGTGCGCGATCTCGGCGAACACGCCGTCGCGCCAGCGCGCCTGCAACGCCAGCGCCGCGTCCGAGGTCACGGTCGCGGTCAGCCCGATCAGGATTTGCGCCGGCTCCGGATCGGGCACGTCGGCGCGCAGATGCGGGCTCAGGAAAACCCGGTCGCCGTTCTGCACGTGACCGACATTGCCGCCAATCGCGATCACCCGGCCGACCGCGTTGGTGCCGGGCACAAACGGCATCGGCGGCAGGCTGTAGGGCACCGCGCCCGACAGCACCTTGCCCATGTAGGAGAGCACCATGCCGGCTTCGATCCTGACCAGAACGCCGTCAGGCGCCGGCGTTGGCGTTTCGACGTCGTCGCAGCGCAGGTCGTCACGCGCGTGCAGCCGCCAGGCTTTATGGGTGTTGATCATGGGCTGTTCGTCCGAGTTTTGCGGTCCGCAAATATAAACCCGCCGTCGTCCCGGCCAAGCGAAGCCCGAGCCGGCACCCATAACCACAGGCGGTTGCTTTTACAAAAGCTGGGGCCGCTCCATGGCGCAGTGACAGGCGCCTGTGGTTATGGGCCCCCGCCTTCGCGAGGACGACGTGCGGAGGGAGCTTGCTCTTCATCTTGGACAGAATCGTCGCCGTCGACCTCCACCGGCAATTCGATCACCACGCGGCCGCCGGCGAGATCGACCGTCGGCACCACGGCGTTGGTGAACGGCAGCAGCAGGGTCGCACCCTGCGGCGGTGCGATCTCGATGATGTCGCCGGCGCCGAAATTGTGGATCGCGATGACGCGGCCGAGCGGTTCGTCGGCCGCGTTCACCGCGGCGAGCCCGATCAGGTCGGCGTGATAATACTCGTCGTCCTCGACCGCGGGCAGCTTGTCGCGTGCGACGTAGAGCTCGATGCCGTTCAGACGTTCGGCCTCGTCGCGGGTCGCGACGCCCTTCAGGGTCGCGACCAGATGATCCTTGGCCTCGCGCGCGTGCGCGACCTCGAACTGGCGCGCGCCGTCCTTGGTCGACAGCGGACCGTACCGCGTCACCGCAAAGGGATCTTCGGTGAAGGTCCAGAGCTTCACCGCCCCGCGCACGCCATGCGCGGCGCCGATCCGGGCGACGCAGACAGGCGCTGCCACCGCCGCGCCGTGCGTCTTACGCGGACTTCGCGGCGGCTTCGGCCTGCGCCTTGCGCTCCTTGCGCGGCACCGCCTTTTCCGGGTTGCTGCGTGCAGTGCGCTTGGCGACGCCGGCGGCATCGAGGAAGCGCATTACGCGGTCCGATGGCTGCGCCCCCTTGGCGAGCCAGCCCTTGACCTTGTCCATGTCGAGCTTGAGCCGCGCCTCGTTATCCTTGGGCAGCAGCGGGTTGAAATGGCCGAGCCGCTCGATGAAGCGGCCGTCGCGCGGGAAGCGCGAGTCGGCGACGACGACGTGATAGACCGGGCGCTTCTTGGTGCCCGCGCGCGCGAGGCGGATGACGACTGACATCGAATTCTCCTATCGAATGTTAAATAATTAGTGTTCGGTTTGCGGTCTCGTCATTGCGAGCCACCGGGTCGCGGCAAGGCGCCCGATGCCAGGCTCCGCGGAAGCAATCCATCTCTCCGCGAAACCGGAAGCTGGATTGCCTGGTCGCTTCGCTTCTCGCAATGACGAAGAAAGGGTCATTTCTTCTTCCCCGGAAAACCGCCGAGGCCGGGCAGGGTCGGCTTGCCGCTAAGGCCGGTCAGCCCGGGCAGGTTCGGCAGCCCCGAACGAAGCCCGGCGGGAAGATCCTTCGGCAGCTGCGGCAGGCCCGCGCTTTGTGGCAATCCGCCCGGCATCTTCTCGGCCAGCGCCTTCATTTGCTCCGGTGACGGCGCGGCGCCGCCAAATCCCATCGCCTGTGCGATGCCGGCGAGCGGGCCGCGCTTGCCCGAGCCCATGGCCTTCATCACGTCGGCCATGTTCCGGTGCATCTTGAGCAGCTTGTTGACCTGCTCGACGTTCTGGCCTGAGCCCGCGGCGATGCGCTTCTTGCGACTGGCCTTGAGCAGGTCGGGATGCCGGCGCTCCTCGCGCGTCATCGAATCGATGATCGCGACCTGGCGCTTGATGATCTTGTCATCGAGCCCCGCATTGGCGATCTGATTCTTCATCTTGGCGATGCCGGGCATCATGCCCATCAGCCCGCTGATGCCGCCCATATTGGCCATCTGCAGCAATTGATCGCGCATGTCGGCCAGATCGAACTGGCCCTTGCGCATCTTCTCGGCGGCGCGCGCGGCCTTCTCGGCATCGATATTGGCGGCCGCCTTCTCGACCAGCGAGACGATGTCGCCCATGCCGAGAATGCGGCCCGCGATCCGGCTCGGATGGAAATCCTCCAGCGCGTCGGTCTTTTCACCGGTGCCGATCAGCTTGATCGGCTTGCCGGTGACCGCGCGCATCGACAGCGCGGCGCCGCCGCGGCCGTCGCCGTCGACCCGGGTCAGCACGATGCCGGTCAGCCCGACCCGCTGGTCGAAGGCGCGCGCGAGATTGACCGCGTCCTGACCGGTCAGCGCGTCGGCAACCAAAAGCACCTCATGCGGTTGGGCGGTCGTTTTGATATCGGCCGCCTCCGTCATCATCTCTTCGTCGAGCGTGGTGCGGCCGGCGGTGTCGAGCAGCACGACGTCATAGCCGCCGAGCTTGCCGGCTTCCAACGCGCGGCGCGCGATCTGTGCCGGCTGCTGGCCCTGCACGATCGGCAAGGTCGCAATGTCGAGATCGCGGCCGAGCACGGCGAGCTGCTCCATCGCCGCCGGGCGGTAGACGTCGAGCGAGGCCATCAGCACCTTGCGCTTGTCACGCTGCGTCATCCGGCGCGCGAGTTTGGCGGTGGTGGTGGTCTTGCCGGAACCCTGCAGGCCGACCATCATGATCGCGACGGGCGGCACCGCGTTGAGGTCGATGGTCTGACCGTCGGAGCCAAGCGTGGCGATCAGTTCGTCATGGACGATCTTCACGACCATCTGGCCGGGGGTCACCGACTTCACCACGGTGGCGCCGACCGCCTGTTCGCGCACTCGCTCGATGAAGCCGCGCACCACCTCGAGCGCGACGTCGGCCTCCAGGAGTGCGCGCCGAACCTCGCGCATCGCGGCGTCGACATCGGCCTCCGACAGCGAGCCGCGCCCCGTCAGCCGATCGAGAATACCACCAAGCTTTTCCGACAGATTGTCGAACAATGCCGTTGTCCTTATGCCTGCCCAGGCGCTCGCGTCACTTGCCGCCGTCGTGCCCGCGCTGGCGGGCGATCACGACTTACGTGTTTTGTCATGTACCTTGGCGCAGAACGCCAAGACGATGGTCCAAACAGTTTCGCGCCCGAGGGCGCATCGCGCTGTCGGGCGTTAGCCTCCGGCCTCAAGGGCCGGGCGGCGGGTCGAAAAGAACGTCTTTTCGAGAAAGTCGCGGCGTTAAACCCCTGCAGCCCGACAAAGTCAAGGCACAGTCTGGCGGCCTGATCGCTTCCAGTCGCTTAAGTCGCTGAGATCATTCGCGGTGGTCGCAATTTTCCCTGCACAGCCGGGCGGGCCCATGCTGGAACTCCGGCAGCCATCGGCCGTTCTCATTAAGCAACTTCCCGAAAGGTGCTCCTCATCAAGGAGACAGCTCCCGTAGGAATACGCAAATAGTCTCCGCGATGTTGGAGGCCGCCGCTCACTGGCGGCCTTTTTCGTTTTGCGAGGGTTGGGAGTGGACGGATCCAACGGTGAAGAAACCCTTGTCGCAAAAGACCGGATGGCCAAGAGGCATCGGCGAATCCCCTGGCGGAATCGACGTGAAACCACCCCCCTATACCTTCGACCCTGACAGGCTCGACGCCCTGTCGCGGTTGGCCATTGTCGACACCCCGCCCGAACGGGGCTTCGACGATGTCGTCGAATTGGCCGTTCAGATCTGTCAAGCGCCGGTCGCGCTGGTTAGCCTGGTCTCGTCCGATCGACAATGGTTCAAGGCGCGAAGCGGGTTCGAGGCTTGCGAGACAGACCTCGACAGTTCGGTTTGCGCGTTCGCGCTTGTCGAGCCGGACGTGCTGGTGATTGCCGACTTGGCCCAGGACGCTCGTACCAGGAACAATCCGCTGGTTCGTGGCGAGCCACATATTCGGTTCTATGCCGGCGCGCCGCTGCGCACCGCCGAGGGTCACGTCATCGGGAGCCTCTGCGTGATCGACGACAAGCCCCGCCCGGAAGGCCTCACCGAATCGCAATCCGGCGCGTTGAAGAGCCTGGCGCGTCAGGTCATGGCGCAACTGGAATTGCGGCGGGCGATTGTTGCACGTGACCATGCACTTGCCGCGCAGGAAGCGCAGACGGTCCGACGGAAAGCAAGCGAGGCCCGCTACAAGACCTTGTTCGATGCTATCGACGACGGCTTTTGCATCGTCGAAATGAAGTTTCGTGACGAACAGGCTGTCGATTATCGGTTCGTCGAGATCAATCCTGCTTTTGCCCGGCAGACGGGCCTGACCGATGCTCAAGGCCGCTGGATGCGGGAAATGGTTCCGCAGCATGAGCAATACTGGTTCGACGTTTACGGTCGGGTCGCGTCCACCGGTGAGGCCGTGCGCTTTGAGTATCAGGCCAAGGGGCTCGATGACCGCTGGTTCAATGTCCATGCATTTCGGATCGGCCGGAGCGATGCGCCACTGGTCGCGATCCTGTTCAGCGACGAGAGCGCGCGAAAACAGGCCGAATTGGACAGGCTGGGCGCCGAAGATCAGCAGCGCGTGCTGAATCACGAACTCAGCCATCGCATGAAAAATACTATGTCGCTGGTGCAGGCCGTGGCTTCGCAAACCTTGAAGTCAGTGCCGGATCAGACACCGGTCAAGGCGTTCTCCGAACGCGTGCTGGCGCTCAGCGTGGCCCATGACCTTCTGCTGCAGCGAAACTGGACCGCCGCGGAGTTTCAGGACGTGGCCGAGACCGTCGTCGCGACCTTTGGCGATGCCGCGCGATTTGACATTTCCGGCCCAAAGGTCACTTTGGGGTCGCGGGCGACGTTGTCGCTGTCCCTGTTGCTGCATGAACTGACCACCAACGCGTTCAAATACGGGGCACTGTCCAATGCGACGGGACGTGTGACAATCGCCTGGGATGTTAGCGACCACAAGACCGAACCGGAACTCTCGCTGAAGTGGGATGAACGAGGCGGTCCCGACGTCGTCGAACCCACGCGTAAAGGTTTCGGTTCCAGGCTTCTCAGAATCGGGCTGGTGGGAACCGGCGGCGTGCAGCTTCGTTACCACTCAACTGGCTTCGAGGCGGAATTCACCGCCGGGCTCGCTGATTTGCAGGCATAGGCGAGACGGATGGTCAGATCACTGCTTCCCAAGATTGTCGTTCTCGTCGTCGAGGACGAGCCGCTTTTGCGGATGAACACCGTTGATATGGTTGAAGAAGCCGGCTTCGAGGCGGTTGGGGCGGCGAACGCGAAGCAGGCGATGACGCTGCTTCACGACCGCGACGACATCCAGATCATCCTGAGCGACATCGACATGCCGCCCGGGATGGACGGCATGGATCTGGTCGCGATCGTCCGTGACCGCTGGCCTCCGATCGAAATTATTCTGGTTTCGGGTCAGATCGCCGCGGCCGATGTGCGATTGCCGGAGCGGGGCAAGTTCTTCAGCAAGCCCTATCGGTCACAAGACCTTGTTGCGGTGATGCATCGGATGGCGATTTAAAAGCCGGTCCTTCGCTCCCGCGGGTTCCAAAGTAGCATCCCGGGGCCATATTGAGCACCATGCCTTTCGCCTCTCCGCTGCCTGACCAAATCCCCGTGAGCACCCGCCGATCCACGAAAACCTATTGCGGTCCCGTTTCCGATCATTTCGACGGCGGGCGATTCTTCGATCCCGATGGCGTGCCACCGAAATCGCTGTCGCATGTCTTGCGCTGGCAGTTCGGCGGGGGACGCAAGCGCGAGAGATGGCCGGATTGGGCGCCGAGCCCTCATGCCGATACGCCGCCTGCGCGCGTCAACGGCGGCAAGGTTCGCCTGTCGTTCATCGGCCATGCCAGCTGGCTGATCCAGACCGCGGCATTGAACATCCTGATCGATCCGGTGTGGTCCACGCGAGCCTCGCCGGTCGCGTGGGCCGGGCCGAAACGGCGCGACGCGCCCGGCATCGCCTTCGACGCGCTGCCCACGATCGATGCCGTACTGGTCTCGCACGGCCACTACGACCATCTCGACATTGCGACGCTGTCGAAACTGGCCAGAACATTCGCGCCACGGGTGGTTACCCCGCTCGGCAATGATCTGACCATGCGGAAGGCGGATGCTGCGATCAGGGCCGAAAGCTTCGATTGGCACCACCGCGTCGAACTCGGCAACGACGTTGCCGTCACGCTGGTGCCGACGCGCCATTGGTCGGCGCGTGGCGTGTTCGACCGCAATCGGGCGCTGTGGGCGAGTTTCGTGCTCGAAACGCCGGTGGGAAAGCTCTATGTCGTGTGCGATTCCGGCTATGGCGACGGCAGGCATTTCCGTCGTGTCGCCGAGGCCCATGGCGCGCTGCGACTGGCGATCCTGCCGATCGGCGCCTATGAGCCCCGCTGGTTCATGCGCGACCAGCACATGAACCCCTCGGATGCCGTGAAGGCGCTCGCCGATTGCGGCGCGGCGCAGGCGCTGGCCCATCACCACGGCACGTTCCAGCTCACCGATGAAGCGATCGATGCGCCCGTCGTCGCGTTGGGCGAGTCGCTGGATGCAGCACAGATGCCGCACGAGAAATTTTCGGTGCTGAAGCCCGGGCAGGTGATGGAGATCGACTCCGTCGTCCCGGCCTTCAGCCGGGAGCTATAACCACCGCTGCTTCTTGTTGAAGACAGCCGGGTGGTCGTCCTCGCAAAAAACCAAAGCCTGTGGCAACGGGCCCCGGCTCAGGGCCGACGTATGCAAAATTGCCGCTTACTGCCCAGCCTTGATCGCCCAGGTCACGCTGACGCTGACCGACAGCGTTTCCTCGCCCTGCGCCACCGGCGGGGCGACGGCCATTGCCGCGGCCGGCATCATCATCTTGGCGCGAAACACCGGCGCGAAGGAGCCGCCGCCCTCGGATATGCTCAAGGGCGAGCCCAGCGCGACGCCGGCGGCCTTGGCATAGATCTCGGCCTTGCGGCGGGCGTCGGCCAGCGCCTTTTCACGGGCATCGTCGAGCAGTTTCGAGGCGTGCTCGACCATGAAGTTGACGTTGCCGACATCATTGGCGCCAGCGCCGACCAGCGTGTCGATCACGCCCGCGACCCTGGCGACGTCATGCAGCTTGATGGTGACGCGGTTGCTGGCGCGGTAGCCGGTGATCTGGTTCACGCCAGACACGTTGGAACCTGGCCGGTTCGGCGCATATTGCGGCTGCAGCGACAGGCGCGAGGTCTGAATATCCTTGTCGTCGATATTGGCACCTTTCAGCGCCTGCATCACCTTGGTCATCGCCGCGTTGTTGGCTTCCGAGGCCTCGCGCGCGGTCTTGCCGTCGGTCGCGACTCCGGCATCGACCTCCGCAAGGTCGGGCGGCACCGAAATGCTGGCCTCGCCGGTGACGGAAATCGCAGGCGGAAACTCGCTCTCGGCCAACGCAGGTGCGGCAGAGAATGCGGCGACCCCCGCGGCGAGCGAGACCAGCCCCGCGGCGATTGCGATATCGCGCATCATCCGGTTCATTTCAGCGGCACATAGACGTTGATCACGAGCTTGTCCTCTGCGGTCTTCAACGGATCGGTGATGTATTCCTCGATGAACATGTCCTTGGCTTCCAGCTTCTGGTCGTCGAGGTGATTGGTGATCGCCTCATAGGTGTTGTCCATGTTGTCATACGAGCCGCGATGAACGAATTTGAGCGCCTTGCCGTCGGGCGATTTGCCGACGCTCATATCCTTGGCCAAGGCCTTTGGCTCCTGATCGACCGGGATCTCGGCGAGAAAGCTGAAGCCGGTATCGTCGGTCGAGGTATAGACGATCATCGGGTTGCCGGAGCGCGTGAGGCCCTGCTTGTCCAGCACCGCCGACAGCGTCTTGAACGAGTCGATCAGGGTATCGAACGCGTTGTCCCAGTTGGCGTTGCCTCTCACGATGAGGACCTTCTTCGGCTCCAGCATGATGGGTTCGCCAAACGGGTCGGCGGTCTGAACCGTGGCCGGCGGCGCCGGGGTCTGCGCGGCGGAGGGGGCGGGGCTTGCGGCCGGAGCAGGTGTCGCGCTCGGCGCAGGCG
>NZ_JBAURI010001074.1:0-4248 GCF_049581145.1 Bradyrhizobium sp. | reverse complement strand
ACCAGATAGCCGGTCAGTTCCTGCTCGGTCTCGACACCGGCAATCTCGTGCGCAAGCGATTGGCTGCCGCGGCGGAAACGAGCATTTCGCAAACTTCCGCTCAGCCCGAGGATCGAAATCGACATCGTAAGAACCAAACCGCGATGTACACTGTGCCTCCCGCGTAGTGCCTTTCAAACTCCGGCGCAACTCCAATTGGGCGTCACGGTGCTCAAGCTTTTCTTAAATTTATTTAAGATGTCCAATGCGGGAAATCGTATAACTTCGGGCGCGTATTGGAGTAGCGACATTCGAACTAATTAGATGAACGCGTTTTGGTGCACGAGCCGATGACGCACTGTCGGCGTTGTTCGTTTGAGGCAAGTCAGCCGCCAGACGGACAACTGATGATATGTGACGGACAACTGATGATATGTGCTGGACAAGGATATTCTGATAGCAAATGCTTTTTGATCGCCTGCGCACGGCCCTGACGCGTGACAACGGCCCATGCGTTGCCGCTTGATCAGTCGTCAGCGATCCATGCGGCAAGATTCCCGAGCAGGTCACTCGCAAAACTCAAGACCAGGGCGATCGCGTAGAACGGCAGCGCCAATGCGCGACGCAGCCGCAGCGAAGCCGATGTCGTCGGAGCATTGTGGTTTACGGATTCGCGCATCGGTGCCGTCGCCCGGAGGCGGCAAAATCTCGCCGTCATCAACAGCTAAGGGTGCGATGGCACCCGGTCAAATTAACTGACCATCACGTGCATCAACACCGCGGGATTTTTGACCACACGGTGTGACGACGGTTACGATTTCCGCCGAGCAATCGTTTCGCCGCGTGCGTGACGGTCACGGCATTTCCTGCTCTGATGGCGCGCGTCGATCAACCGAGGACCAACTGCGAATCCTCCCGGAGGAAAAGCCCGATGACAAAACAGCCGACGCCGTCGATCACGCCCTGCAATCCGCCCGAACTGGGCACGCCGCCCGGCTATTCCCAGATCGTGGAGGTGCGCGCCGGCAGGCTGATCTTCATCGCCGGCCAGACCGCGCTCAATCGCAACGGCAAGCTGGTCGGTCACGGCGATTTCGGCAGCCAGGCTGCGCAGGTCTTCGTCAATCTGACGATTGCCTTGCACGCCGCCGGATGCACCGCGACCCATCTCGTGAAGCTGACCGTATTTCTCACCGACATGAACAACCTAGCAGCCTACCGCGAGGCGCGCGACGCGTTCTTCGCAACGGTATCGCCGCCGGCGGCGCCGGCGGTGACATTGGTTGAAGTCTCCAAACTCTACGGGCCGGACTTCATGATCGAGATCGAGGCGATCGCGGCGGCCTGAGGCTCGCCGCGGCCGCCTTGCACCTCGTTTCCGAAGTTCAGATCATCGAAACCAAGAAGGCCGGATGGGTTGAGACCTCGTGAAACGCATCGATTCGCCCCGCGGCGATGGATTTCGCGGTCGGATCGGGCAACCGTCCGATCCGCTGCCCTGCCATCCCAAAACGAGCGGTTTCATTGATAGAATTCCGGCGACATCTTCAGCGTATCGCGCTGCGCCTTGTCGTGGTTGATCCAGAGCTGCGCCTTCTCCCTGGTCAGCACCTGGGAAAGCTTTTCCATCGAGGCAAGCGTCTCGTCCTTGCTGAAATTGAGCGCAGGCACGCGGCGGTTGTCCCAGTTGCTCTTGAAATGCACGGCATCGCCGGACAGCACGACCTCGCCGGTCTGGGGCAACTTCACCAAGAGCGACTGGTGACCCGGCGTATGTCCGGGAGTCGACAAAATGGTCAGGCTGCCGTCGCCGAAGATGTCCTTGTCGCCTTCCAGCAAAGTGACCGGATGCTCCTTCCTGAAGCGCGGCTGCCCACCGGCGCCGGGCCAGTCGTATTCGGCTTTCTGCACGTAGAGCATGGCGGTTGGAAACATCTCAACATTGCCGATGTGATCGGGATGGGTATGCGACACCGCCATCGCGGTGATGTCCGACGGCTTCACGCCGATCTGCTCGAGCTGCGAGGCCAGCGTCTTCGGCCGATGCCAATAGACCGCCTTGGGGTCGGCCGGCGGCAGACCGTTCGGCATTGCGGCCACCGCATCGGGGATGCCGGTGTCCCACAAGAACCAGCCCTGCGAGAGCTTGATCAGATAGCAGTTGTCGACAAAGGCCATCGACTTGCCCTCGTCGACGCCAGGCGACCAGCGCGAAATGTCGCCGGCCATGCCCTCACCGCAATTGAGAATGTAGAGCTTTTCGACCCCGGCCTGCGCCCGGCCGGTCGCAACCGACAGCGCACACATCACAAGCGCCGCGAGACCCACACTGCGTTTCACGTGACCCCTCCGCCTCGGCCAATCCGGAACATCCGCTCGCCGCGCGGGGACACTACTGCAATACGGGTCAAACGGCCGCGGATGACAGCTTTTTGATATCCGAGTGAGGGCAGACACCTCGGGGCTTGCGCGAGCTTGCCGCGCCGCCCCCTACTCCATGCCCTTTCCGAACTTGTTCGACTTGGGCAGGCCATGCGCCAGCCGCCCGGAATCGGCGCGGTTGCCGCGCCAGTCGGCGAGCTCCTTGAAGCTCAGGCCCTGGTCGCGGCCAGCCGAATCCTTCCAGCTCAGGCCTTCCTTGGCATCGAAGGTGGTCACGTCCGACAGCGTGGCGCTGGTATATTTCTGCAGGCGCACGCCGCGGCCGCGCGCCATTTCCGGCACCTGGTCGATCGGGAAGATCACCATCTTGTGGTTAGAGCCGATCACGGCCACCTGGTCGCCGGCAACCGTGGTGATCGCGCAGGCCTCGACCGGCATGGTGACGTTGAGCACCTGCTTGCCCTTGCGGGTGTTGCCGACGCAGTCTTCCTCCTTGACGATGAAGCCCTGTCCTTCGCTGCTGGCGATCAGGAACCTGCGTTCGCCCTTGTTGACGAACATCGACACGATCGCCGCATCCTGGTCCATGTCGACGAACATCCGGATCGGCTCGCCATGGCCGCGTCCGCCCGGCAGCTTGGCGACGTCGAGCGAATAGAATTTTCCGTTGCTCGCAAACAGCAGCAGCTTGGAGGTGCTCTCGGCGAAAAACGCCTGGCCGAGCTTGTCGTCGGTCTTGAAGGTAAGCCCGGACAGATCGGCGACGTGGCCCTTGAGCGTCCGCACCCAGCCCTTGTCCGAGACCACCACCGTGACCGGCTCGCGCTCGACAAAGGCTTCCTCGATCGCAGCCAGATCGTGCTCGGGCGCGTCGGCGAAATGGGTGCGGCGCTTGCCGAGCGGCGTCTTCGGCCCGAACATCTCGCGCACCTTGCCGACCTGTTCGCCGACCTTGGCCCATTGCTCGACTTCGGAGCCGAGCAGCGACTTGATGCCCTTCAATTCGCCGCGCAGATTCTTGTCCTCGGTGCGAATCTCCATTTCCTCGAGCTTGCGCAATGCGCGCAGCCGCATGTTGAGGATCGCCTCGGCCTGGACGTCCGTGAGCTTGAACGCCTTGATCAGCGCCGGCTTCGGCTCATCCTCGGTGCGGATGATCTTGATCACCTTGTCGATGTTGAGATAGGCGATCAGGTAGCCGCCGAGCACTTCGAGGCGATGTTCGATCTGCTCCTTGCGGAAGTTCGAGCGGCGCAGCAGCACGTCGCGCAGATGGTCGAGCCATTCGCGCAGGCACTCGGCCAGGCCCAAGACCCTCGGGATCTTGCCCTTCACCAGCACGTTGAGGTTCAGCGGAATCTTGTTTTCCAGCTCGGTCAGCCGGAACAGCGATTCCATCATCAGCTCCGGATCGACCGAGCGCGACTTCGGCTCGATGACGAGGCGGATGTCCTCGGCCGATTCATCCCGGACATCGCCGACCAGCGGCAGCTTCTTCTCGTTGAGCAGTTCGGCGATCTTCTCGACCAGCCGCGACTTCTGCACCAGATAGGGAATTTCGGTGATGACGACGACCCAGGTGCCCCGGGCGCCCTCTTCCTGCACCCATTTGGCGCGGACGCGGAACGAGCCGCGGCCGGTGGTGTAGGCTTCCGCGATCGCTTCCTTGGAATCGATGACGATGCCGCCGGTCGGAAAATCCGGCCCCTTGACCCATTTCAGCAGCGCGCGCGATTTGGCCTGCGGCTTGTCGATCAGATGCAGCGCCGCGTCGCACAGCTCGGCGGCGTTGTGCGGCGGAATCGAGGTCGCCATGCCGACCGCGATCCCCTGCGCGCCGTTGGCGAGCAGATTCGGGAAGCCGCCGGGCAGCACCACCGGCTCCTT
>NZ_JBAURI010001073.1:0-5167 GCF_049581145.1 Bradyrhizobium sp. | reverse complement strand
CCAGCGGCGGCGATTGAGCGGCGACGGCACGAACGGGCGGTGGGTGGCCGGCACCGCCTCGCCAAGCGGCGTTTGCGTCGTGGTCTCGACCGGCGGCGGGGCTACGATCGTCATCATACCTCCCGCGCCTCGAAGTCGATCCGCGGATCAATCCACATATAGGTGAGGTCGGAGATCAGATTGACCACGAGGCCGAGCAGCGAAAAGATGTAGAGCGTTCCGAATACCACCGGATAGTCGCGGTTGAGCACGCTCTCGAACGAGAGCAGGCCGATCCCATCGAGCGAGAAGATGGTCTCGATCAGGAGCGAGCCCGAAAAGAAGGCGTGGATGAAGGCGCCTGGAAAGCCCGCGATCACGATCAGCATGGCGTTGCGGAAGATATGGTTATAGAGCACCTGCCGCTCGCTGCAGCCCTTGGCGCGCGCGGTCATCACATATTGCTTGCGGATCTCGTCGAGAAACGAGTTCTTGGTCAGAAGCGTCATGGTAGCGAACGCGCTCAGCACCATCGAGATCAGCGGCAGCGTCAAGTGCCAGAAATAATCGAGGATCTTCCAGTACCAGGGGAATTGCGACCAGCCATCCGAGGTCAATCCGCGCAAGGGAAAGATGTTGAGGAACGAGCCGCCGGCGAACAGGATGATCAACAGGATCGCGAACAGGAATCCCGGGATCGCGAAGCCGATGATGATGACGGCCGAGGTCCAGGTATCGAATTTCGAGCCGTCCTTGACCGCCTTGCGGATGCCGAGCGGGATCGAGATCAGATAGGTTATGAGCGTCATCCAGATGCCGAGCGACATCGAGACCGGGAGCTTCTCCTTGATCAGCTGGATCACGCTGATGTCGCGAAAATAGCTCTTGCCGAAATCGAACCGCGCGAAATTCCACACCATCAGCGCAAAGCGCTCCGGCGCCGGCTTGTCGAAGCCGAACTGCTTTTCCAGGCTCTTGATGAAGGCGGGGTCGAGCCCCTGCGCGCCGCGATATTTCGAATTGCCGGCATTGGCGCCAGCGCCCGGCTGGACTTGACCGCGGGCACCGAAATCGCCGCCGCCGCCAGTGATGCGCGAGGTGCCGCCGGTATCGGCGCCGGAGAGCTGCGCGATCACCCGCTCCACCGGGCCGCCCGGCGCGAACTGCACCACGATGAAGGACACGAACAGGATCCCGAGCAAGGTGGGGATCATCAGGAAGATGCGGCGGAAGAGATAGGCGGCCATGAATTATTTCGCCTGCTCGGCCTTGGCGGCCTTGGCGGAATCATACCACCAAAGGTCGGGCGCACCGACGCCTCCGCCATAGCGCGGCAGCTTCGGCGGATGGCTGAACTCGTCCCAATAGGCGATCGGATGACTGGTACGATACCATTGCGGCACCCAATAACGCCCGGCGCGAAATACCCGATCGAGCGCGCGGCAGGCCGTGGTCAGGTCCTGACGCGTCTCGGCGTCGATAGCCTTCTCGATCAGCGCATCGATCGCCGGATTGGCGACGCCCGCGAGATTATAAGAGCCGTTGGTGGCGGCCGCCTGTGACGAGAAATACGGCCGCAGGCTATCGCCAGGCGTCGGCGACATCGACAGGCGTTCGGTTGTCACGTCGAAATCGAACGACTCGACGCGAGCGCGGTACTGCACGGCGTCGATCAGGCGGATATTGGCCTCGATTCCCAGCACGGCGAGATTCTTGATGAAGCTCGAATGATGCGGTTCGAACGAGGGCTCATCAAGCAAGAATTCCAGCGTGAAGATATCGCCATTCGGCAGAACGCGCTTGCCGTCCTTGATGGCAAGCCCCGCCTCCTGCAGCAACTGCTGCGCCTTGCGCAACAGCGCACGGTCCTGCCCCGACCCGTCGGAGACCGGCGGCACGAACGGCTGCCCGAACACCTCGTCCGGCACCTGGCCGCGGAACGGCTCGAGCAGCTTCAATTCGTCCGGCGACGGTGGCCCGCTCGCCACCATGTCCGAGTTCTGGAATGGCGACACCGTGCGCGCATACGCGCCATACATGATGGTCTTGTTGGTCCACTCGAAATCGAAGGCGTAATTCAGCGCCTCGCGGACCTTCGGATCTTTGAACTTGTCGCGCCTGGTATTGATGAACCAGCCCTGGCCACCCGAGGGCGTTTGATCCGGCAAGGTCTCGAGCTTGACGCGGCCGTCCTTGACGGCGGGAAAATCGTAGCGCGTCGCCCACACCCGTGCGGTGAACTCCTCGCGAAACAGGTAGTTCTTGCCGGTAAAACCTTCGAACGCGACATCGCGGTCGCGATAGAATTCATAGCGCACGACGTCGAAATTATAGGTACCGCGATTGACCGGAAGGTCGGCGGCCCACCAATCCTTGACGCGCGCGAACTCGATGAAACGGTTGACCTCGAATTTCCCGACCTTGTACGGCCCCGATCCGAGCGGCGCATCGAGCGTGGATTCATCGAACGGGTGGGCCGCATAATAGGCCTTGGAGAAGATCGGCAGGCCGGCGACATAGAGCGGCACGTCACGCGCGCGCTTCGGCGCGAAGGTGACGACCAGCGTCGCATCATCGGCCGCCTCCGCCTTCACCAGATCGCGCAATTGCACGATGATCAGCGGGTGGCCCCTCTCCTTCAGCGTCGTCAGCGAGAAGGCGGCATCCTGCGCGGTCAATTTCGAGCCGTCGTGGAACCTGGCCTCGGGGCGCATCGCGAAATGATAAGTCAGCTTGTCCGGCGAAATCTGCACCGACTTTGCCGCAAGGCCATACATCGCGTCCGGCTCGTCGCCCGCGCGCGTCATCAGGGACACGAAGGTATTGTCCATGCCCTGGGCGCCCTCGCCCTTGAGGATGTAGGCGTTGAGCGAATTGAAGGTGAAGAAGGACTGATTGTAACCGCGCGTCGACGGGATGAACGAGAACAGACCGCCCTTCGGCGCTTCCGGATTCACATAGTCGAAATGCGGGAAGTCGGCCGGATATTTCAGGTCGCCGAACACCGACATGCCGTGAGACTCGGTGCCGGTGTCGGCGGCAAGCACGGGACGAAACAGGCGCGCGCCCAGCATGCCGACCCCGAGACCGAGCACATGCCGGCGCGAAAACCTCGCCATGCGCGGACGATACTTCAAGACCGCTTTCCGATCTTGGCGGCCTTATCCGCGTCGTACCACCACAGGTTCGGCAGGCCGGAATGACCATATTTCGGCAGCGGCTCGGCGTGGCTGAAGCGGTCCCAGCGCGCATAGCGTTCGAACCCATAGGTGAACTGCGGCACGACGTAGAAATTCCACAATAGCACGCGGTCGAGCGCCTTGGTCGCCGCCACCAGCCCGGCACGATCCTTGGCAAAGATCACCTGGTCGATCAGCGCATCAACGGCGGGATTCTTGATACCGATGGTGTTTCTCGAGCCGGACACGTCAGCGGCCTGCGAGCCCCAGAACTCGCGCTGCTCATTGCCGGGCGACAGCGACTCCGGCCACTGGTCGATGATCATGTCGAAGTCGAAGGTGCGCAGCCGTTGCTCATATTGCGCGTCATCGACCACCCGCACCGAGGCAGTGACGCCGATGCGCTCCAGCGACGGCTTGTAGAACAGCGCAATGCGCTCCGCCGATGGATCCCCGACCAGGATTTCGACGGAGACCGGCTTGCCCGCCGCGTCGACCAGTTTCTGGTCGCGTATCTCGCAGCCGGCTTCTTTCAATAGCTTCATGCTCGCGCGCAAATTGGCGCGCACCGCTTCCGGATTGCCGCCGACCGGATTGCTGTAGGGCGTGGTGAAGACGTCCGCCGGCACCTTGTCGCGCACGGTTTCGAGAATCTGAAGCTCCTGCCCCTGCGGAAGGCCCGAGGACGCCAGTTCCGTTCCCTCGAAATAGCTGCCGATCCGCTTGTATTGCCCGTAGAACAGCTGCTTGTTCATCTCCTCGAAATCAAAGGCGTAGTTGAAGGCACGCCGCAGCCGCGCGTCCTTGAACTGGTCGCGGCGCAGATTGAAGGCGAAGGCCTGCATCCGGCCGCTATCATTGATCGAAAATTCCTCTTTCACGACCCGCTTTTCAGCGACCGCCGGAAAATCGTAAGCCGTGGCCCACTGCTTCGCCGAATTCTCGACAATCCAGTCGGCCTGATCGGCCTTGAAGGCTTCCAGCGCAACCTGGTTGTCGCGGAACAGCTCGAAGCGCAATTCGTCGAAATTATTCTGCCCGACCTGGGTCGGGTGGCTGGCCCCCCAATAGTCCTTGACTCGCTCCAGGATCATCGAACGACCGGCGACAAATTCCTTGATCCGATACGGGGCGGACCCCAGCGGCGGCTCCAGCGTGGTCGCGGAGATGTCGCGTTTGCGACCCTGGCCGTCGGTGCCTTCCCAATAATGCTTCGGCAACACCGGTAATTCGCCGACGATGGTCGGCAGTTCGCGATTGCCCGGGCCGTCGAAGCTGAATTTAATGTCCCGGTCGCCGGTCTTTTCGGCCTTCGTGACGTGACGATAATACGAAGAGTACATCGGACTGTTTTTCTTCAGCTCATCGAGCGAGAAAATCACGTCCTCCGGTGTCACCGGCTGGCCGTCGTGCCAATGAGCATCCGTGCGCAGGCGATAGATCACCCAGGCAAAGTCATCGGGATGCTGGGCGCTTTCGGCGAGCAGACCATATTCGGTCGCGACCTCGTCCTGCGAACGCGTCATCAGCGTTTCGTAGATCAGGGTGGCGCCCGGCCCGATCGAGCCCTTGACGCCCATGACCGCCATGTTGAAGTTATCGAACGTGCCGATCGAGATCATGCGGGCGACGCCGCCCTTCGGCGCATCGGGATTGACGTAGTCGAAGCGCTTGAAGTCCGCGGGATATTTGATGTCGCCGAACAGCGAGAGCGCGTGGCGCCAGGCCGGTTCGGAAGCCGATTGGGCATTGGCCGACTCGATGCCGGGAAGAGAAGTCACGATCCCGAGCGCGGGCGACAGGGTAGCGGCGGCACTGGTTTGCAGGAGCTGTCGACGGGTAATGGCCAAATGAAGAATTCCTCTTTGGGTACAACCGGCTATTCAGGCTGCAATATACGGCAAGGTTTCGACCGATAACGTTGCTTTTTCCTCATGATAGCACGCCACTGTGCGGCGAAACGTCCCGATAACAACCCCGCGAGCCCTGATGCAAAAACGGCCAGGCAA
>NZ_JBAURI010001072.1:0-1984 GCF_049581145.1 Bradyrhizobium sp. | reverse complement strand
TCCGCGCGAACCCTGGTTCGCGCGACGCGACGCCAAGGCCCATGGCGTCGTGCTCGATGCTCACGGCAAGATCGGCTGGGGCCGTTCGGACATTGGTGGCGATCCGATCGTCGTGGTGCTGGCCGAGTCCGTTTCGGACGCGCATCTGGCGGGGCTACGCGGCGAAGGCGTGTCCTATATTTTTGCCGGAAAGTCGGAGCTCGATCTCACCCTTGCGTTGAATATCCTCAACCGGGAACTCGGCGTGAAGCGGCTGCTGCTCGAAGGCGGCGGCGGTACCAATGGCGCCTTTCTGCGCGCGGGGCTGGTCGATGAGCTCAACCTGATTCTCTGTCCGGCCGTGGATGGCGCCAAGGGCGCGCCAAGCATCTTCGACTCGACGGAGGCGGAGGCCGATCGCCGTGCCCCCGTCACGGCCATGACACTGGAGAGCAGCCGGGCCCTGGAAGGCGGCGCCATGCTGCTGCGCTATCGCATAGAGAATGCGGCTCCCAAGCCAGCCGCAGATCGGTAAAGCTCCAGTATGGCCCAATCCCATCAAGACCACATCGTCGTCATCGGTGCCGGCGCCGCCGGTTTGATGGCCGCCCGCGAACTGGCACGCGCCGGCAGGCGGGTGACCATCGTGGAAGCAAGAGACAGGTGCGGCGGCCGCATCTTTCCGCTGCCGGCCGCAGAGTTCGGATACAGGGCGGACGGCGGCGCCGAATTCGTCCACGGCGAGGCCCCGGTCACGCGCGGCTTGCTGCAGGAGGCGCGGCTTTCCCTGCTGCCGCTCGAAGGGGCGCAATGGAACGTCGAGGACGGAAAGCTGTCGCGCGAGGCTTCGCAAGGTATGCATGAAGCCAAGCTTTACGCCGCGCTGAAAGATCTGAAGGACAACCTCACCGTCGCCGAATTCCTGCGCCGGGATTTCGCCGGTCCTGACTATGATCGGTTGCGGCATTCGATCGAGCGGATGGTCGAGGGCTATGACGCGGCCGATCCGCAGCGCGCAAGCATTTTGGCGCTTCGCGACGAATGGATGGATGGCCGAGGGCATACCCAAGCCCGCATTGCCGGCGGCTACGGCGCTCTGGTCGAATTCCTGATCGCGGAATGCCGCGGCCATGGCGTAGCGTTTTATTTGGGCTCGGCCGTATCCGCCATCGAAGCGGCCAAGCAGAGAGTCGTGGTCTGCTGCGCCAACAGCACGGCCTACGACTGCGACCGTGCTATCCTCACAGTGCCGCTTCCTCTCCTGAACGAAATCGTGCTTCCTCCGTCCGAACGCGCGAAGGTCGCGGCCGCGAAACATATCGGCTTCGGCAACGTCATCAAGATTCTGCTGCGCTTCGAGACCCGTTGGTGGATCGACCGGCAGAGGGATCTCGCCGATCTGACCTTCATTCTTTCGGACGCGCGGATTCCGGTCTGGTGGACGCAGCATCCGGCGGAGCACCCCGTGCTCACGGGCTGGTTCGGAGGTCCAAAGACGCACGGGCTGGCCGGCCTCGACGAGCAGGAATTGATCGAAGCCGGCCTCGCTTCGCTCGCCGGCATCTTCGGTCTCGACGCAAATCAGCTGAGGCAGACTCTGGTAGCGGCGCGGGCGATCAACTGGGCGCAGGATCCTTTCGCGCGCGGCGCCTACTCGTACGCGACGCCAGAAACGCGCGCGGCGCAGGCGGCGCTCGTAAGCTCTGCCGGCGCGGCCGTGTTGTTTTCCGGCGAAGCACTCTACCGTGGGCGGGACATGGGCACGGTCGAGGCCGCATTGACCAGCGGTCTGGAGACGGCGCGGACCTTGCTGGTCGCCGACGCCGGGCCATAGGTCGGTCAAGTGAAGATTGAGCAGTTCGTCGTCCCCGCGAAGGGGGGACCGTGCGTCTGTGATGTTGTTCTGTCAGGAGGTGAAAGTCCGACCCATGTGAAGTCACGTTACATGTAGCGGAAGGCAACTGCGTCGTTCAACTGCGGGATGTGGGAGACGGGGTGGAGAGCA
>NZ_JBAURI010001071.1:0-1502 GCF_049581145.1 Bradyrhizobium sp. | reverse complement strand
GGTTCGACGCGGTCGAGCCGTCCTGGGCCTTCAAGTCGGCGCCGGCCTGCGTGGCCTGCCATTGCAGCGCGACGATGTCGGTCCCCTCCTTGTAGTGCTCCCATTTGGCAAAGGCCGCCTCGTCGGTTTCGGCGGCAATGATCATCAACAACAGCAGCGCGCCGACGTCACGGCCGGTCTTTGCGACCGCGTTGCGGACCCGGGCAACCACGCCCGACGCGCCTTTGGTGTCGTTCAGGCCTGGCGCGCCGACGAAATTGAAGTCGCCATATTCGGCGACGAACCGCATTCCGCGGTCGCTTTGACCGGCGCCGACGATCGGGATCGGCCCGGACGGCCGGGGGCTCAGCACGCAATCGTCCATCTGGAAGAAATCGCCCCTGAAATCCGACCGGCCGCTGCTCCAAAGCTCCCGCATGATCTGCACATATTCGGAGACATAGTCGTAGCGGCGCTCGAAATGGGCCTCGCCGGGCCAGAGCCCCATCTGCTGATATTCCTTGGGTTGCCAGCCGGTCACGATATTGACGCCGAACCGGCCTGGCGCGATGGAATCGATGGTCACGGCCATGCGCGCCACCAGCGCAGGCGGCATGGTCAGCACCGCCACGGAGGCGAACAGCTGGATGCGCCGCGTGACCGCGGCGATGCCCGCCATCAGCGTGAACGATTCGAGGTTGTGCACCCAGTATTCGCTCGGTCCGTCGAAGCCGCGCAGCTTGACCATCGAGAGCGCGAAATCGAGCCCATAAAACTCGGCTCGCTGCACCACCGTCCGATTCAGGTCAAAACTCGGCATGGTCTTCGGCGAGGTGGTCGACATCAACCAGCCGCGGCTGCCGATCGGAACGAACACACCGATTTTCATGGGGACTCTCAATCAGCTCAGGCCGCCGCCTGCAGGATGTGGGCGCGGCTCTTCATCAAAGGCTGGATGTAACGTTCCAACAGGTCCATGCCACTCCTCTGCCACGATCGACCGCGCCCCATATCGCCGCTTGATCGTGAGGTTGGACGGGGCTTCCGCCAAATGACGATTTCTCATCCCAGGCAGACAAAGATTGTGGGGGCGACGAGGCCCGTGGCCAGCTAGGCTCGCGGGCTATCGGCAAAAGGCGGAGTTATGGCACGCAAGGTGGCATTCATCGGCACGGGCGGAACGATTGCCTCGATCGGCAAGGGTCCCCTCGACCTCATCGACTACGGCGCCAACAACACGATGGTGCATGCCCAGGACATCGTCACGGCGATTCCGAGCCTGCGCGAGGTCGCCGACCTCGCCGTCATCAAGTTCCGCGACATCCCGAGCACCGCAATCTCGTTTCCCGAATGGAAACAGCTCACAGCGCTTTGCGACCGGCTGGTCGCGGAGACCCCCGACCTCAGCGGAATCGTGATCGGCCACGGCACCGCGTCGCTGGAAGAGACCGCCTATTTCCTCAACCTCACCCTCAAGGTCAGCGTGCCAGTGGTGATCGTGGGCTCGCAGCGCCCGCTGAGCG
>NZ_JBAURI010001070.1:0-2037 GCF_049581145.1 Bradyrhizobium sp. | reverse complement strand
AGCTTGCCGGCCGCAACCCGGTGCTGGCGCTGGTGCATCATCCGTTGGCGCTGGAATCGGGATTGTCCACGGAGCAATGCGTCGCGTTGCAGAACAGCGAACGGGCGGCGCTTGCGGCGGTGCGCGGTGTCGTCGTCACCAGCTCGGCGACAGCGCGGCTCGTCATCGCCGATTACGGCGTGCCGGCCGAGCGAATCACTGTCGCAAAGCCGGGGAGCGATCGCCCACCGCCGGCGCAAGACAGAGACCGCGACGCCGTGGTGCGGCTGCTGTCGGTTGGCTCGGTCATCCCGCGCAAGGGATTCGATGTGCTGACCGCCGCGCTGGCTACGCTCACCGACCTGTCATGGCGGCTGACGATCGCGGGCGACCTCACGCGCGACCGCAGCGCCGCCGCGCAGCTCGAAGCCGACATTGAGCGTCACGGACTGCGAGACCGCATCGTCGCAACCGGCGCGGTATCGCCGGAGCACCTGGCTGCGCTCTACGAACAGGCCGACGCATTCGTGCTCGCCTCCCGTTTCGAAGGCTACGGCATGGCGTACGCCGAGGCCATCGCGCACGGCCTGCCTGTGGTCGGCAGCGATGCCGGCGCGATCCCGGAGACGGTCTCGCCCGACGCGGGACTATTGGTCCCCTCCGGCGATGTCACCGCGCTCGCGCGGGCGCTGCGCCGCATCATCGCCGATATCGATCTGCGCGGATGCATGGCCCGTGCCGCACGCGCGGCGGCGCCGCTGCTTCCGACCTGGCGACAATCCGCGGAGATTCTTGTCCGCGCGTTGGAGACACTCTGAGATGGGCACCTTCTCCGCCGATTGGCTGGCGCTCCGCGAACGCTATGATCTGCGCGCGCGCAGCCCGGTGGTGCTCGAAGCGGTCACGAGCTTTTTCGCGCGTCGGACCTCGATCCGAATTGTCGACCTCGCCTGCGGCACCGGCTCGACCCTGCGCGCCCTGACATCGCGACTGCCGGCACGGCAAAGCTGGACCCTCATCGACCATGATGCGGGCCTGCTCGCGCGCGCGGCTTCGACGCCGACAGAAGGGGATATCGCGGTTGCCGTCATGCCGCTCGATCTCAATCATGATCTCGAAGCCGCGCTGGCGGGCACGGTCGACCTGATCGTCATCTCGGCCCTGCTCGACCTGGTTTCGGAAGGCTGGCTCAACAGCCTCGCCGCGGCCCTCACCGCGCGCGCGATCCCGTTTTACGCTGCACTGAGCTATGATGGCCGGGTGGCCTTCATGCCACCCGATCCGTTCGATGCCGCAATCATCAACGCCGTCAACGCCCATCAGCACACCGACAAGGGCTTTGGGCCGGCGCTCGGACCGGCGGCCGCTCATGTCGCTCCCGCCTGCTTCGAGGCGCATGGCTACGCGGTTATCGCCGGCGCATCAGACTGGGTGATGGGGCCAGCGGATCGCGACATCCAGACCGAACTCCTGCACGGCTGGGCAAGCGCCGCGCAGGACATCGGCGCTCTGTCAGCCGACGACATCGCGGCCTGGTTGACACGACGGCGCAGCATGATTGCCGACGGATGCTCCTCATCCCTCGTCGGTCATGTCGACTTTTTCGCGGTGCCGAGCGCGACCCGTTGAGCCGACAGATCGCAGTCGAACAGCACATCGTCCTCGACACGATACACTCGCATCGGCATACGCTGAGCGTCGTCGGCGCGTTCGAGCGGTGGCAGGATCAGGCCAGGGCCGCCGCCACCGAGGATGATCGGCGCGACCGTGACATGCAACCGGTCCAGGCAACCAGCCGCCAGGAATCGCGAGACGGTGTTGGCGCCGCCTTCGACCAGGATCCGGCGCAGGCCACGATCGGCCAACGCGGCAAGAATAGCGGGCGGGGCGATATGTCCATCGACGGCCGGTAGCGTAATGACTTCGACGCCGCGGGGTGGCGCGCAGCGCGACCCCTGCGCCGCGATCACCACGCGACGGACGCCATTATCGGTGAACAACCTTGCGTCGGCCCCAAGCCGGCCCTTCGGATCGACCACCACGCGCACCGGATTCGGC
>NZ_JBAURI010001069.1:0-5519 GCF_049581145.1 Bradyrhizobium sp. | reverse complement strand
GTCGTAGCGATTGCGCCGATTCGGTCGGTGCCAACGAGGAGAAGCCCTGTGCTTGATCGTCAGTTCGACCCGCAGGCCACGGTGACGCGCGCCGGGTCCAGCGACCATGGCGATGCGGCGGCCGGCCGCTCGCCCGCCATCGGCAAGGTCGGCTTTGTCGGCCTCGGTCACATGGGCACCGCCATGGCCGCGAATCTGGCTGCTGCAGGATGTCACGTGGTCGGGTACGTCCGCCGCCAGGGCGTGATGGGCGGCATTCAGGGGCTGGGTGTGACGCCCACAATGGATATCGCCGATATGTTCGACTCCGAGATCGTCATCAGCATGCTGCCCGACGACGACGCCGTGCGCAGCGTCGTGTTCGGAACCGGCGATACCGAAGGATTGGCCGCAGGCCTCCCGCCCGGCGCCATCCACCTCTCGATGAGTACGATCAGCACCGCGGCCGCCGCCGAATGTGCCAGCGAGCACGCGCGGTGCGGCCAAGGCTACGTCGCCGCGCCCGTGTTCGGAAACCCCGACGCCGCAAAAGCACGCCAGCTGTTCGTCATGGCCGCCGGCAGCCCCATCGATGTTGAACGCTGCCGCCTGTTGACGGACAATCTGGGTCAGACCTTCGTGGTCGGTGACGACCCGGCACAGGCCAATCTGATCAAGCTGCTCGGCAACATCATGACGGCGACCACGCTTGAGGTGCTCGGCGAAACCGTTGCCGTGCTTCGAAGGCGCGGCTTCGATCCAAGGCGCTTCATCGATATTCTGACCTCGACGATGTTCGCTGGTCGCGTCCACCGGATCTATGGCAACAAGATCGTGGAGGAAAGCTACGCTCCCGGATTTGTGATGCCGCTTGCGCTCAAGGATGTGCGTCTTGCGCTCGCCGAGGCCGAGAAAGCGGGAGTCCCCATGCCGTCGGCGGCGGTGGTGCGAGATCGCATGACCGCGGGAATCGCCCGTGGCCATGCGGGCCTTGACTGGACGGCGCTCGCCCTTGTTGCCGCGGAGGAATCCGAAGCTGGTGGCCGCGCAACGTGAATGACGTGAATGGAAAAGCGCCTGCGGCTTCCAATTCCTGGATTTGTTTTCTGGATCTGGTTTTTCCAGATCTGCCCTTGGCTGGTCGACCGATACCCAGGCTGCACCCGCGCTACGGCACCTTGCAAGCAAGATCTATCGACGTGATGTCCGGGCCGCCTTCGCCGCTGGTGCGGACGCAGTAGCGCCCGGCCATGCCGAACCGCGGATCACGCTGCAGAAATTGCCGCGGGTGAATGTCGGGTCCTTGTCAGCGAGGACGTCGGCCTTGACGTTGCCGAAGGTCGTGTCCGGCTTGTGCTTGATGCCGTCATAGAAGGCCTGAATGATGTCTTCCTTGAAATGCTCGTCGCGCGGATGGGCGCGCACCACCGCCGCACGCTCATCGTCGCTGTATTGTGGGTAGGTGAGGCCCAGCACGTCCATCTCGACGCCGGCGGTCACCAGTGCGATGACGGGATGCATGTGTTGCGGGATGCCCGGCGTTGTATGCAGTGCGATTGCGGTCCAGACCGTGTCGATATCGGCCCGCGAGATACCGCGGCTGCTCAGGAAATCACGGGCCGCGTTCGCGCCGTCGACCTCGAAGCGCTCGTGCGCGCTGCTGTGTTCGTGGGTGAGACCCATGTCGTGGAACATGGCTCCGGCGTAAAGCAGTTCCGGATCGAACCGCAGACCGCGTTGTTTCCCGGCCAAGGCACCGAAGTAGTAGACCCGGCTTGAATGATGGAACAAGAGCGCAGGTTCCGTGTCACGCACCAATTCGGTTACGTCCCGTGCCAGCGCGCTGTCGGGAATGCTGATGCCATTGATCGACAACGTCATGAGAGTCCTCCGTCTGGTCGAAATGAAAGTTCGAAACCGGTCGCTAAACTCCCCCTCTCAGCTGTTCATTTCAATTAAACAACGATTTATTCTCGCGACATCGGCGGCTGGATCGGAAGTTGCCCCCACCCTCAGCGAATTCGTTCTTGAGCTTTGCGCAATGTTTCGACGCATTTTTCGAGGCCGATACGCTCGTCGTTCGACAGGAGAGGGTCGAGGACCCCGAGACAGCCTTCGCGTCCGACGATGCTCGGCAGCGACAGCGTGACGCCAAGCTTTGTATTGTAAACCCCGATCGGAACCACGGCGCGTTCGTCGCGCACCACGATTTCGGCGATCCGGGCGCAAACCATTCCAATGCCGTACTGGCTGGCGCCAATGCCTTCGATGATCGTAATGTTTGCGTAGCGGACTTCGTTCTCGATCGTCTGGTGGAAATCGTCGTCGCGTTGGAGCCCACCTTGGGCAAGGGCATCCGCGATCGGGACGCCGCCGACACGGGCAGCGGACCAGTGAAAGATCTGGGATGTTCCGTGTTCACCGAGAACTTGCGCTTCGATGGCGGTGGGAGCGACGTTGAGTTTTCGTGCCAGATGCACGCGAAAGCGCAGGCTGTCGAGCAAGGTCCCGGTGCTGAGAACGCGATCATGGCCGGCGAGCTCGCGCGTCAGGAAGGCGAGCGGATCGGGTGGATCGGTGACGACGAGCAGCACGGCATCCGGCGCGGCCGTCCTGATGCGCGGAATCACGTCACGGTAAACCTCCGCGTTCTTGTCCAGGAGGCGCAAGCGCCCCAGCGGATCGCTGCGATCCGTTGCCCCGCCGGATTTCTCGTTGACGCCGACCGTGATCATGACGAGCGCGGCACCTGCCAGATCTGGGTAGTCGCCATCTCTCACCCTGGTGATGGCTGACAGAGGAGCGCCGTAGCCCATATCGGTAGCCATCCCTTTCGCGCGATCGCGGCCCCGGTTGACGAGAACCAGTTCGCTGGCGCAACCCCGCATGATCGTCGCCATCGCACATGCGGCACCAACCGCACCCGCTCCAATTACTCCGATCTTCATGATGGGCCCTCGTCTGTGCTCGGGGTTTGTGGAAGTGTCATCAAGATGCACGATGGCCAAGTTTCCTCACCATCTGTATAGCCGTCTACCGTGTCAGGTCTCGCGCCGGCTGCATTCGAAGAGGAACCAGGTGCGCTTCTCGGATTGGTCGATCCAGTTCTCCAGCAGGCTTGCGGTGGCCACATCCCCTGCCTCGTCACAAAGCGAATGCACCTCGCGCATGGACCGCGTCAGCATCGCATTGTCGTCCCGGAGTGCGATAATCATGTCGAGTGGTTTAACGTATTCAGCATCATCGTCCACGATGCGCTGAAGACGCGAGATCTGCCCGATGGAGCGAAGGGTGGTGCCGCCGATCTTCCGTGCACGCTCGGCGAGGTCATCCGTCATCGCGAAAAGCTCGTCGCCCTGATCGTCGAGCATCAGATGATAGTCCCGGAAATGCGGGCCAGACATATGCCAGTGAAAATTCTTGGTCTTGAGATACAATGCAAACACGTCCGAGAGGAGCCGCATCAAGGCTTGCGAAATGTCATTAACGGCCTGTTCCGAGAGATCCGTGGGGGTCGTGAGCGATGTTCTCTGCATGGGAGTGACCTCATTGAGTTGGGGCCGTTCAACCGCAAAAGGGGCAGTTCGAGCAGCTTTGCAAACGGTGGACTGCCTGCAAATCGTTCTCGGCCTGGGTATTTTCAATTAAATAGCAATTTAGCCTTGCAGGGTCCTCGCGAGCGAATGTCAAGCGCCGGGGGAAGGTCGAGAAGATACCAGGAATTAGTTGGCGTTTGAACGACGTAACGTCGGCCGTCACGTCGTTGCGTTCTCGTTGAGCTGGATCGGGCATTTTTTGCCGAGGAGGGACATTGCAGCGGTCGGGATCAGCAGCCGGATGGAGGCGCCACGCCTGGCGTTGCCGTGGCGCCGGTGGCGTTGGCCGGAGCCATCATGGCGGGGGTGGCCAGATTCATCGTCATGCTCTCGGCACATGCCGATGTGTTTGGTGTCGGCTCCACGGTCGCCGTCGGATCGATGCTGGTGGTGGCAAGCTCCGGGACCGCGGGTTGAATTGTGCCGGGCGCGGGACTGCTCGGAATGTCCGGGGTCGAGAGCGGTAAAGACGCGCCATTGGTCGACGGGCCTCCCGGGGTAGAGCTGCACACGGTGGTCGATGAGCTGCCGAGCGGGGATACTGCCGGGATGGTCCCGGTCGCGCTGCCAACGATTGGTGTGGGAATGGTGCCCAAGGGGGTCGCTGACGTCATCGCTGTCGCTGACATCGGCGCGGTCGATGGTGCGGGGACGGACGATATCGTCGGGGCCGTGGAAACCGCCGGCGTCGTTCCGATGGTGGCGCCCGTTGCAGACATGGGAGTCACCGGCACCACCGGAGTTCCAGGCGCGATCTGACCTGCCGGTGTGGAACACGTCACCACCGTTCCCGGCGTTGTCGGGTCGGAAGCCAGCGGCACCGGCGCCAGCGTGGTGTCGGGGGTGTCCGGCTGGGTTGTCGCCGAGAACGGACTCGGGCCGTTGAGCGGGGACGTGACGATCGTCCCTGGTGTCGAGGGAAGACCCATGGCGGTTGTGCCCATGGTAGAGACCTGCGCCAGGCCGGCGTTGCAGCTCAACAACAAGACGGCCGCCGTGAACAAGGAGCGTCGCATCGCATTGCCTTTCTGGTGTCGATCTAGCTCGCCTGCGTCTTGCGCACGGCGACCCTGCTGCCTTCGGCGAGGTTCACCATCGGATTGAGGATGACCTGATCGCCCGGCTTGACCCCGTCATGTACTTCGACTTCCGTGCCGAAGTCGCGCGCGATCGTGATCTTCTGGAAATGGGCAACGCCGTTTTCGACGACCGCGACATGCAGGCCGTTCTGATCGAACACAACCGCATCGGCCGGTATGATCATGGATGGCGTCTTGCGCGGGATCAGCAATTCGACCGTGCAATAGATCCCGGGACTAAGCGCGCCGTCGTGATTGGGGACGTCGATCTCGGTCAGCAGCGTCCGACTCCCGGGCTGCAACGCACTTGCGATACGCGTGACCTTGCCGGGAAAGGCGCGATTCGGAATCTCGGGGACACGGACCACGGCGTCGACACCGGGTCCAAGGCCGAAGGCCTCGTCCTGGGGAACGAACAGCTGGGTCCGGATTACATCCGGGTGCATCAGCGTGAACATGAAGGTCGAACCGGACGTTACCAGACTTCCGTTGTCGATGGCACGCTGTGTGATCACGCCATCGAACGGCGCTACCACGCGCTGGTAGGCCTTCTCCTGCTCAAGGATTCGAATTTCGGCCTGCTGGGCGGCAATATTCGATTGCGCCACGCCAACCGCCGCTTGCTGCGCCCGCAGCGTCAGGCGATCATTGTCGCCCTGCTGAAGCGTCAGCCATCCCTGTTTGACGAGATTGCTGTCGCGCCCATTGGTGACTTGGGCGAGATCACGGCTTGCCTGCGTCTGCTGCAGGGTCGCCTGATCCTGGGCCAGCGTCGCCTCGGCTTGCGCAATCTGATGGTCGAGCTCAGGCGCGGTAATGTCTGCCAGCAGCGTTCCGGCCTTGACCCTATCGCCGATATCAACGT
>NZ_JBAURI010001068.1:0-8721 GCF_049581145.1 Bradyrhizobium sp. | reverse complement strand
GGCAACGTGCTTCCACGTGGGGTGGTGATCGAGCGGATTGCCCGGCTTGTCGAAGGTCACGTCGTCCGGCAGGCGCACCGGAAGCTGCTCCGCCGGCACCGGAACGATGCCGCACGCAGCGCAGTGGATCACCGGGATCGGGCAGCCCCAGTAGCGCTGGCGCGAAATGCCCCAGTCGCGCAGCCGGAAATTGACCTGCCGTTCGCCGACCGGCACATTGCCGCGCATTTCGCTTTCGAGCCGCCGCGCGACCTCTTCCTTGGCCTGTTCGATTGTCATGCCGTCGAGAAAGCGCGAATTGATCATGCGGCCGTCGCCGTCATAGGCGGTGTCCGTGATCACGAAAGACTTGGGGTCGACATCGGGCGGGCAGACCACCGGCATCGTGCCGAGCCCGTATTTGTTGACGAAGTCGAGGTCGCGCTGGTCGTGCGCGGGGCAGCCGAAGATCGCGCCGGTGCCGTATTCCATCAGCACGAAGTTTGCGACATAGACCGGCAGCTTCCAGGTCGGGTCGAACGGATGGATCGCCCTGATGCCGGTATCGAAACCCTGCTTCTCCGCAGTATCGATGATCTCCTGCGCCGTGCCGATGCGCCTGATCTCCGCCATGAACTCGGCGAGTTCTGGATTCTTTGCCGCCGCCGCCAGCGCCAGCGGATGATCGGCGGCGATCGCCATGAATCTGGCGCCGAACAGCGTGTCCGGCCGCGTCGTGAAAATCTTCAGTTCGGTTTCGCCGTTGGGTGCGCTCGCCGGATCCAGCGCGAAGCGGAGCAACAGCCCCTCGGAACGGCCGATCCAGTTGCGCTGCATCAGCCGCACCTTGTCGGGCCAGCGGTCGAGCGTATCCAGCGCGTCGAGCAATTCCTGCGCGTATCGGGTGATCTTGAAAACCCACTGGCTCATCTCGCGCTGCTCGACCACCGCGCCCGAGCGCCAGCCGCGACCATCGATCACCTGCTCGTTGGCGAGCACGGTCATGTCGACCGGGTCCCAGTTCACCTTGCGGTTTTCGCGCTCGGCCAGGCCTGCGCGCAGGAAATCCAGAAACAGCTTCTGCTGATGCTTGTAGTAGGAGGGATCGCAGGTTGCGAATTCGCGCGACCAGTCGAGCGACAGCCCGATCGAGCGCAACTGCTTCTTCATCGCGGCGATGTTGTCGTAGGTCCAGGCCTTGGGCGCGATCTTGCGCTCGATCGCGGCGTTCTCGGCCGGCAGCCCGAAGGCGTCCCAGCCCATCGGGTGCAGCACGTTGAAGCCCCTGGCGCGCATGAACCGTGCCAGTACGTCGCCCAACGTATAGTTCCGGACATGGCCGATATGGATGCGTCCGGACGGATACGGGAACATCTCGAGGACGTAATATTTCGGCCGCGGATCGTCGTTCTTGGAAGAAAAGATCGCCTTTTCGTCCCACTGCCGTTGCCAGCGCGGTTCGGCTTCGCGGGCGTTATAGCGTTCGGAGGTCATGACATCGCGTGGCTTTTCTGGGTGGATTCGCCGTCTGAAACGACGCGGGACTAGGCCACAAAAGCGACGTTGGGGTCAACGCCCCGACACCCCCAAATAACGCCGGTTTGAGCCGCGCATCTGGGCGTCACGCTGCTGCCGATCGGGTGCGTAACCCGAGCATGCGGCCGGCCGACGACGGCGATGTGGCGCGGAGGGATGGCGGGCGTCGTTTGATACGGCCGTAGCGTTGCGGAGGTCGCTCCGACGTGTCGTCGATGGCACCCGCCCGTCGCGGCACGCATCGCCCCGACTCGATTCGCCCAAGCGCAAGATCGTGCCAGATCTGTCGCTTTCCTGACCTTGATCAGCGCTCGACAGCAGAAAAATGGCTCCGTGAAAATACGGTGGCGCGACGCGATACGCAGCGGCATTTGCGCGAATATTGCCCTCCTCGCGCTGTTTTTCGGAGTTTATGGGTGCTTTTGTACCGTGCAATTCCGGCGCGGTGGTAATCCATAACGTTCTCCGAACCTTAGCACTGATCCGTCCGAAATCGGATTGAGGCGAGGTTAAGACTTCGATGGGACAGTGCCGAAAGCGAGAGCCCTGCCAACAAGATCCAGGATCATTTTTTATCGTGACCGGACCGACGTTCGACGAACTTGATTTCGAGTACGCGACAACCGTTGCGGAAAAAACCACGGCTCTGATGGCGAAACAGCGCGTTCCGCCGACGCCGAATAATTTTCACCTGTGGTTCAAATATTCGCTCGGCCAGTCTTCCGATCTGAAGCGGACGATCGACATTCTGATCAGCAACAAGCGCAAGTTCGACAGCGCGACCAACCACGATCTGTTCAAGACCTATATTGGATCGCAGGGCACCGAAGCGGCGGTCGTGCACCAGGTTTCGCAGCGGCTGCACGGCGTGATGGATTCCGCCAAGAATTTCATCACGACCGCCATTGCCGACAATCGCACGCAGATGGAGGCGATGGGTGACGTCGCAGGTCAGACCGAAGCCGGCTTCGATCCGAAGATCCTGATCGAAAATCTGGTGAGTGAGCTGACGAAAGCGACCGAGCGCGCGGTCAAGCTGGAAGCCGGCTTCCAGGAAAAGTCGCGCGAACTCGACGTGATCCGCGAGTCGCTGAACAAGTCCGAGGAGCGGGCCAGGACCGATACGCTCACGGGCCTGCCGAACCGGCGTGCGCTCGAAGAGTTTTTCCGCGGCGCCCAGATCGCTGCGATGGAAAGAGACGAGCCGTTGAGCGTGCTCTTGATCGACATCGACCACTTCAAGAAGTTCAACGACAATTTTGGTCACGGCGTCGGCGACCAGGTGCTTCGGTTGGTGGCCAAGGCCTTGCGCGAACTGGTGCGCGGCGAGGATCTGCCGGCGCGCTATGGCGGCGAGGAACTGATCGCCGTGCTGCCGCGCGCCGACCTTTCGACGTGCCATGGCATCGCCGAGCGCATTCGCCGCTCGATCTCGGAATGCCAGTTCACCCGCCGCTCGACGGGTGAAGTGCTGCCGCAGATCACGGTCTCCATCGGCATCGGCGAATTTCAGTTCGGCGAGTCGATGGCGGACTTGATCGATCGCTGCGATCGCGCGCTCTATCTGGCCAAGAAGACCGGCCGCAACAAAGTGGTTTCCGAAAGCGAACTCAAGCCCAAGGCGGCGGTCGCAGGCTAGCCCGCGAGCGCGACGCCCCCGGCGCGATCGTCGCGCTGCTCGAAGCCATGCGTGACGACGTTGTTGCGGCCACGGTGCTTGGCGGCATAGAGCGCGGCATCGGCGGCCTCGATCAGATCTCCCGGTGTCTGGCTGCCGCCGGGTTTCGTGCATGCAATACCGATGCTGACCGTGACGCATTGATGCGCGGAGGTGGCGTGCGGCATCGCCAGCGCCTCGACGGCCGCCCGTACCAGTTCGCCGATTTCGCATGCCCGCGCCGCATCCACGTTGGGCAGCAGCAGGCAGAATTCCTCGCCGCCGTAGCGTCCGGCAAACCCCAAGGTCTCGGCGGCAATTCCCGACAGCGTGCCGCCGAGCCTGGTGAGGCAGGTGTCGCCCTCGGGATGACCATAGGTGTCGTTGTAGAGCTTGAAGTGATCGACATCGATCATCAAGAGTGACAATTCGCAGTCGTATTGTTGGGCCTTCATCCATTCGAAATCGAGCCGGCTCTGGAAGCCGCGCCGGTTGGCGAGACCGGACAGCATGTCGATCGAGGCCATCACGGTGAGACGGTCGTTGGTGGCGACGAGCTCGCGCTCGCGCTCGCTGAGCTGGGCCGCCATCGCGTTGAAGGCACGTGCCAAAGGCACGAATTCACCCGGCAGCCGGCTCGGTGCCGCGCGCACCGACCAGTCGCCCTGGCCGAACCGCTTCGCCATGGTCGCGAGCATGTCGATCGGCCCGATGATCAGCTTCTCCGCGGCGATCAGCGCGCCGAGCAGCACGAACAGGCTGACGAACAGAAGCTGCAGATAGGCGGTGCGGATGTCGCGGTTGATGGCTGCGGTGACCTTGTCCTCGTCGATGCTGGTGATCAGCCGTGATCCGGTATCGGCGATGCGCGCAAAGCTGATTGCGCGTTTCGATCCGTCGGCGGCGACGAATGACAGCGATCCCTCTTCGAGGTCGGAGCCGAGCGCCCTTTCCGCGATCGCCGACAGCACCGGCACATCGTCGAGCGAGCGGCCGATAATGCCGGCCTGATCCGACGGCGCCGCAAGCACAATGCCCGAGCGATCGATCAGTGCCGACGAAATGCCGGCGCGGCCGCCGAGATTGCTCATCATCTTCGACATCCAGTCGAGGTTGATGCTGGCAACGATGATCGAATCCGAATCGGGATTGATGGCGGAGACCGGAAAGGCCGCCAGCACCACCGCCGTATTGATGGCCGGAACGTAGGTGAAATCGCTGAAGACGATGTCACCGGTCGCGCGCGCCTTCTGGATATAGGGCCGCTTGCCGACGTCGACGCCGATGAAGGTGTTGTTGGTCGAGCACTGGACGCGGCCATCGCCGCCCACCAGCAGCAGATTGCGAATCCAGGGCAGATTGCTCGGCAGACTGGCGCGCAGGATGTCGCAGGTGCGGGTGATGCCGCCGGCGGAGGCGCGGATATAGGCTGCCGATTTCAGGATCGTCTCGACCGAGGAGATCACCTCGCGCTGCATGTCGGCGCTGTGCCTGGCGAGGCTCGAAAATTCCTCGGACGCGGCAGCGATCTGCTTGGCGCGCGCATCCTCCAGCGAGCGGGCGCGCTCCAACATCAGTGGCGCCACCAGGATCACCGCCAATAGCGCCAGCCGCGCGCGGATTCCGAGAAGCTGCTTGAGCCTGACCCTTTTGCGGTTGAAGCCGATGCGCGACATGTTTCTTCCCCCTACCCCGCAGGGAGGATAGAGTGAATGGTTCAAGAAGCCTTTCCCGAACTTGGTAAAATTCGAGCGACCACCGTAAAACTACGATTGGCGAGAGCATCGAGTGTCCGAAAGCCCGTCCGTGCTAACCACGCATTCACCAAAGGCGCTCGCCGACGTCGAGCAGGAGATCGTGCGCGCATGCAGGGAAGCGCGGCGGGATCGCGCGTCCGTCACGCTGATCGCGGTTTCCAAGACCTTCGGCGCGGACCTGATCGCGCCCGTGATGGAGGCCGGACAGCATGTTTTTGGCGAAAATCGCGTGCAGGAGGCGATGGCCAAATGGCCAGGGTTGATGTCGGCCTATCCGGGACTGGCGCTGCATCTGATCGGACCGCTGCAGTCCAACAAGGCGAAGGAGGCAGTCGGCCTGTTCGATGCCATCCATTCGGTCGACCGTCCGAGCATTTGCCAGGCATTAGCCAAAGAAATCGATTCTCAAAATAGGCACCCCGAACTGTTCGTGCAGATCAACACCGGCGAGGAACCGCAGAAAGCGGGCGTGGCGCCCGGCGAAGCTGACGGCTTCATCGCGCGTTGCCGCGACCACTACGGCCTAGTCATTTCCGGCCTGATGTGCATTCCACCGGTCGAGGAGGCGCCGGCGCCGCACTTCGCACTGACGGCAAAGATCGCGGCGCGCAACGGCTTGAAGAACCTGTCCATGGGCATGAGCGCTGACTTCGCGATCGCGATCCAGTTCGGAGCAACCCATGTCCGGGTCGGCTCGGCGATTTTCGGCCATCGATAACGCACGCGATCGAGCCGGCCCGAGTCTATTCCGCGGGCCTTATTTGAACGCGACGGATATTGTTCCAAGCGAGCCGAAATCGGCCTCGACAAGATCCCCCGATTGGATTGGCAGCGGCGGGTGACAGGTGCCCGTCGTCACCACCTCGCCCGCCCGGAGCGTGATGCCGAGCTGGCGCAATTCGTTGGCAAGCCAGGTCAGCGCCACGCGGGGATCGCCGAGCACATTCTTGCCATGGCCGATATACTGCTTCCCGCGCAGGCCGACCAGCGGCCTTTCCTTGACCAGGTCAAGCGCGCGCCAGTTCGCTCTTGTCGGCGCGCCCAGCACGAACAGATGCGCACAGGCATTGTCGGCGATGATCTGCGCCTCGCCGGCGCTGACGAAATCGGCGAACCGCGAATCCGGGATCTCGATCGCCGGATGCAACGTGCCTGCAGCGTCCAGCACCTCTGCGACGCTGTAGGGCGAAGGCCGCGGCGGCAGATCGGTCGCCATGCGAAAAGCGAACTCGGGCTCGGCGACGCGCATCGCGTTGCCGGCCATCGGCGCCGTGCCGCCGTCTGCGATCACGGTCTCGGCGAGGATACGCCCGGCCATCGGCCCTTCGACATTGATATGCTTCTGCCCGGCCTCGCTGGTCGCGGCAATCTTCCAGCCGAACAGCTTACCGGCGGAGGTGCGTTCGATCTCGGCCTGGATCGCATAGGCCTCAGTGCGGTCGCGCGGACATTGCACCGGATCGAGATTGCCGAGCTTGGTGCCGGCGCGCCAATGCTGGCGCAGCGTGCGCGACGCGGCCGCGATCTGGTTCATGTCGAGCATGGCGGCTGACGTCTCCCCCTCTTGATTGTCATCCGATCACGATCCTGGTGCGCGGGCCGAGGCGTTGCAACAGGTGCAGCATCGCCGATTTCGTCATCGAGACGCAGCCGGCGGTCGGCCCGAAATTGTCGCGCGCCAGATGCAGGAACACGGCGCTGCCGCGGCCGGCCACGCGCGGGGCGGCGTTGTGATCGATCTCGATGATGAAATCATAGAGCTGATCGGCACGTTGCAGCCGGTCGCCGTCGCGACCCAGCCGCAGGCGGATCGGCTGGTTGTAGTGTCGATCGCTGGGGTCCTCGCACCAGGCATCGTCGGGACCGATCGCTCGAACCGGCAGGAACGTTCGCGGCCGAACGTGGCGGTCGGCGCGCCACCACAAACGCCGTGGGTGATAAGTTCCGCGTGGGGTTCCGCCATCGCCCTCGCGCTTGTTGGCTCGGATGCCGCCACGCCCGAGCGCGACCGGAATGGTCTGTCCGCCGCCGGTCAACCAGCCCCGGCGGGAATTTCCGGCAGCGGGGCGAATCCTGATCAGCGAGAGCGGTGGGACCTGCGGCGATTTGTCATATGCATATGAAAGAACAGGCATTTCCAGGCCGTCCCCGTGTGTCCACCAGTCCTTGCGACCCTGGTATTCATTACAGGACATTCACAAATCTGCCGGGGAATTATGGAGTAGACTACCTTTTCGCTTGTGAATCGTCCGAAGTTCCTTACCTCAAGACGACGCGAGTCCCGAAGGCCCTGACGGATCAGGCAGTCGATTGAAGGCGCTTCCGCTCCATCCGCGGCTTGCAAAGAGGATTGTACCAATGCCCAATGCCCGCAAGATCCTGATCGTAGACGACGATACCGATCTGCGCGACACGCTGGTGGAGCAATTGTCGTTGCACGACGAGTTTGAAGCCTCCGCCGTCGATACTGGCGCCAAGGGCGCGACCGCGGCGAAAGCCAACTCGCCCGATCTGGTGCTGATGGATGTCGGCTTGCCCGACACCGACGGTCGAGAAGTCGTGCGCAGCCTGCGCAAGGGGGGCTTCAAGGCGCCGATCATCATGCTGACGGGGCACGATACCGATTCGGATACCATCCTCGGGCTCGAGTCCGGCGCCAACGACTACGTCGCGAAGCCGTTTCGTTTTGCGGTTCTGCTGGCGCGGATCCGCGCCCAGCTCCGCCAGCATGAAGCCAGCGAAGATGCCGTCTTCTCGGTCGGTCCGTATAGTTTCCGGCCCGGCTCCAAGATGCTGACCGGCGCCAACGCCAGGAAAGTGCGGCTGACCGAGAAGGAGACCGCAATCCTGCGCTTCCTGTACCGGGCCGGCCAGCTCCCTGTCTCGCGTGAGACGCTGTTGCAGGAAGTGTGGGGATACAATTCGGGCGTCACCACCCACACCCTGGAGACCCATATCTACCGGCTGCGTCAGAAGATCGAGAAGGACGCTGCCAATCCCGAAATTCTGGTGACGGAAGCGGGTGGCTACAAGCTGGTGCCGTGATACGGTCGCGGAACGGCGAATCGCCGTGAACAGTTCGTCCCTGTCACCGGCTCTGCATGTCGATCGAAGATGATGTCGCGCTCCTCGAGCGCGTGCCGACCCTGCGGTTGCTCGGGGAGGCCGCGTTGCGCATGCTGGCGATCGGCTCCGAGCAGCGCGCGGTGGCGCGCGGCGATCGGCTGTTCAGCGAGGGCGATGAGGCCGATTCCGGATTTGTCGTGCAGCGTGGCTCCCTGCGCATCGATAATGGCGCAGGCGCCGAAATCACGGTCGGCCCGGGCGCCCTGATCGGCGAACTCGCGTTGGTGGTGGGGATGCGGCGGCCGGGCAGCGCGCTGGCGCTGGACAATTCCACGGTCATTCGCATCAGCCGAAGCCTGTTTCAGCGGGTGCTCGAAAGCGACCCCGCCGCGGCGCGCCGGCTGCGTGACGAATTCGCGCTCCGCTCCAGCCAGATCGCCAGCGATATCGTGATAGCCGGGGCAAAGCTGAGTTCGTGATCGCGCCTCGGTTTCCTGCCGGGCGCTGACGGTCTTCGGCCCCGGCATTCTCGTCCGTCCTCAAACATCGAGCGTCACCGTCACCGGGACATGGTCGGACGGTCGTTCCCAACCACGCGCGCCGCGCAGAATCTGGAAGTCGCTGACGTTATCCTTGAGCGCGCGGGAGACCCAGATGTGATCGAGCCTGCGGCCGCGGTCACCGACCGTCCAGTCGGCGGCGCGATAGCTCCACCAGGTGTAGACC
>NZ_JBAURI010001067.1:0-3915 GCF_049581145.1 Bradyrhizobium sp. | reverse complement strand
GTGACCACCTTCACCCGCGATCTGGCCTTGCTGCTCAAGGCGGGCGCGCGGCTCGATGATGCGCTCGAACTGCTGGCGAGCGATGCCGACGTCGGCCGGTTGCGGCCCGTGGTGGGCAAATTGCGCGCGGCCCTTCTGAGCGGCGAGAGCCTCGCCGATGCGGTCGGGGCGCATCCGGCGCTTTTTCCGCCGATGTTTGTGGCGCTGGTGCGCGTCGGCGAGGTGTCCGGCACGCTCGACCAGGTGCTGGAGCTGCTCGGCGCGGAACGGGCGCGTGGTGAACAGATGCGCCGCAAGCTGACCGACGCCATGCAGTACCCGGTCTTCGTGCTGATCGCGTCGTTCGGCGTGATGCTGTTCTTTATTCTATTCGTGCTGCCGCAATTTTCTTCCGTGTTGCAGGATTTCGGCAGCAAAACCGACTCCGCGCTCAGCGTTTTCATCGGCGTGTCGGATTTCGTTCGCGGCAATGGCCCGGTGCTGTCGATCGCGAGCGCAACTTTGGTCGTTTCCGCCTGGTTGCTCCTGCGACGGCCCGCAACGAGGGCGGCCGTGGTCGGGGTGATCGCGGGCGTGCCGGGGATTGCCGGCATCTTCCAGTTCTACCGAACCAGCCTGTTCTGCCGAAACCTCGGCGTGCTGCTTGGCAGCGGTGTCAGCCTGACCGCCACGCTGCGCATTCTCGTCGACATCATGGCGGTGACCGGCCATGTCGGAGCCTGGGCCGCCGCCGCCGATCGCGTGCGCCATGGCGGCAAACTGTCGGACGCAATCTCTGCTTCCGCGAGCCTGCCGCCGATGGCGGTGCGCATGCTGCGGCTCGGCGAGGAGACCGGCCAGTTGCCGGTGCTGGCGGGACGGGTCGCCGAATTCTACGAAGCCAAATTGCAGCGCAGCCTCGATCGCGTCATCAGCATCATCGGCCCGCTTGCCATCATCACCATCAGTACCGTTGTCGGTGGACTGATCGTGTCGGTCATGACGGCGCTGTTGTCGGTCACGCAGCTAGTTGGATGAAGTAAGGATCACCGCGATGTCAAAGAACGCCTCCGCCAGAACCTGCGGCTTGCGCACCCGGAACGACGAAGGCCGGCCGGACGAGCATGGTTTCACGCTGGTCGAAATGCTGGTCGTTATCGCCATCATCGGTCTCATCATGGGATTGATCGGCCCGCGCGTGCTCAACTACCTGAGCGAATCGAAGGTCAAGACGGCGAAGATCCAGATGCAGAGCTTCGCCAGCGCGCTCGATCTGTTCAATCTCGACGCCGGCCGCTACCCGTCATCGTCGGAAGGCTTGGCGGCGCTGGTACGGCGGACGCCAGGGGTCGCGGCCTGGAATGGTCCTTATCTGAAAGGCGGCAACGTTCCCAACGATCCCTGGAGCAATCCTTACGTCTATCGCGCGCCGGGCGAACATAGCGCCTACGATATCATGTCCTACGGTTCGGATGGTCAGGAGGGCGGCGCCGGAACCGCCGCCGACATTTCCCTTGAGAACCTGACGAGCGCCAAAAATGAATAGGGTGTCCGAGCGCGGCTTCACCTTACTGGAGATGGTCTGTGTGCTCGCGATCATCGCCATGCTGGCCGCCGTGCTGATGCCATTCGTCCCGTTGCACACGTCGCGCTCCCGGCTGCAGGCCTATGCGCTCCAGGCCGCGACCTTGCTGCAGGCAGATCGCAACGCAGCGATCCGTCGACAGACCGATGTCTCGACGTTGATCGACGCTCCGTCGCGGGCGATCCGATCCGGCGCCACGACGCAAACTCTGCGCATTCCCGATGACGTGCGCTTCGATGCGCTGCTGCCGCACACCTGTCGGCGGCACGCCGCCTTGTCGACGATCAGTTTCTTCGCCGACGGGATGTCTTGCGGCGGCACGATCGCGCTGACCAGGCTCGATACGGCCTATGAGATTCGGGTCAACTGGCTGACCGGAAGGATCGAAATTGCCTCGCGCGCCACGCTTGCCAACTGACCGGCCCGATGCCGGCTTCACGATCCTGGAAGTCCTGATCGCGCTGGCTGTCGTGGCGATCTCGGTCGTCGCGATCGGATCCGTCATGTCGACCAATGCGCGCGGCGTCAGGACCATGGAAGATCACGTCGCGCTGATCCAGAGCGCGCAGACCGTGCTGGCGAGCGCGATTCCGCCGCGCAAGGATCTTGCGCCGGGGGCCTATTCGGGAGTGGTTTGGAACTTTCGCTGGCAGGTCGATGTCGGTCCGATCGGCGGCGGCTGGGTCGTCGACAAGGCAGACCTCCGCTGGCTACCCGAACTCGTCAAGATCCGCGTCCGCGCGCCGTCCGGCGCCACGGTCAATCTCGAAACCGTCCGGTTGATGCGCAGGCCTCAGCAATGACACCGACGCGGGCGAGCGAACGGATCGGCGAACAGGGCTTTACGCTGATCGAGGCCCTGGTGGCGCTGGCGCTGGCCGGTCTCGTGCTGTCCACACTGGCGACGATCACCGCGCAATGGCTGCCGAACTGGAATCGCGGCTTCGACCGCATCCAGCAGGCCGAACTGATCGGGATCGGCATGCAGCGAATCGCGGCCGATCTGGCCGCGGCCGAATTCGTGCCGGCCGGCCGCGGCAGGAAGAAACCGCTGTTCGAGGGATCCGCGTTTTCGGTCACCTTCGTGCGCACGGCGATCGGGCCCAATGTCGGTGTGGGGCTCGACGTGGTGCGGATCGGCGAGACCACTGATCAGGGGCGTCTCGTGACCGTGCGTTCGCGTGCCTCGTTCGCGCCGCTGCCGCCTGGCACTTCGTCCTTGGAGCAGATTCATGTGGCCGACCCGGTCGTCTTGCTGCGTGCGCCGCTGCGCATGTCGTTCGCCTATGCCGGACCGGACCTGGTGTTTCGCGACAGCTGGCACGACATGGATAAACTCCCTGCGGCCATCACGCTCGATGTCCGCGATGCCAAGAGTGGGCGCATGCTGTCGATATCGACGGTGACGCCGGTTCACGTCAATGCGGCGCCGGGGGCCGGAAAATCCGACGACAATTCCAAGGATGATCCGCAAGACGGCGCAAACAATCAGGGCACGACCGCGGCCCAGGCACAGAAGTCGGGTGGCCTATGACGTTGGACCGATTTCGGCGCGGCGCAGTATCCGAGCAGGGTTTCGTCCTTGTTGCCGCATTGTGGCTGCTCGCGGCGCTGGCCGCGCTGGCGACGATCTTTGCGATCTACCTGTCGAATTCGGCGCGCGCGCTTGCCATTGGCGACACGACGTTGCAGGTGGAAGCCCTGGTGTCGGCGAGCGTCGAACTCACGGCCTATCAGTTGCAACTCGGAGGCGACGATACGCGGCCCGCGCAAGGTTCCTTTCATACCCGCTTGAACAACGCCGAACTGGACGTCTCCTTCGTCTCGGAAACGGCCCGGATCGACCTCAACGTGGCGCCGAAGGAGTTGCTGGCAGGTTTGCTGTCGGTGCTTGGCGCGTCGGGCGATGATGCTTCGCAATATGCCGATCGCATCATTGGTTGGCGCACCAAGCCGACGGAGCAGACTGCGGGTAACGAGGACGCGCTATATCGGGCGGCGGGCCGGTCTTACTCGCCGCGTCAGGCGCCGTTTGCCCATGTCAATGAACTCGGCCTCGTGCTCGGCCTGCCGCCGGCGCTGGTCGAACGCGCGCTGCCGTTCGTGACCGTATTCAGCGGCGAAGCCGGTGTGGACGTGCTGACGGCGCAGCCCGAAGTCGTCGCGGCATTGCCCGGCATGACGCCACTCGCACTCAAGCAGTTCCTGAACGATCGTGGCGGTCTGGTCAATGACCCCACCGCGATTGCGGCCGCGTTGGGGGACGCGAAGGCGGGCGCGGCCACAGGAAAAAGCCAGGCCTATCGAATCCTGATCAGAGTTCGCCTTCCAAAGGGCGGCCAGACTGCGTC
>NZ_JBAURI010001066.1:0-2056 GCF_049581145.1 Bradyrhizobium sp. | reverse complement strand
CGATCTGCCGCTGTTTGCCGTCCCCTCGCGCGCCGCCGCCGAGCCCGCGCCACCGAGCGAGGCCGAGCAGTTGATCGCCGCCGTCAAGGCGCTGCATCCCGACGAGCTGTCGCCGCGCGAGGCGCTGGAGGCGCTCTATGCGTTGAAAGCGAAGCTGCCGAAGCACTGATTGTCCCCGTCATTGCGAGCGCAGCAAGCAAGCCATTCCTCCATTTGCGGCGCCACGGATTGCTTCGCTGCGCTCGCAACGACGATTTTGTGGTTGAGCAGCCATTTGCGCGCGTCATTCCGGGCGGGGCGCAATATGCATCGAGGGTAGGAGCATCATTCCACGGACTGCCGCCGACCTACTTCCGCAGCACGACTTTGCGTCCCCCGTGCCACCACAGCACGAGATTCCAGCTCACGCAGGTGGCAAGGGCGAGGCTGAGGCCGATCGCGGAGCCGAAGCGCAGCGCTGCGACATGCAGCACGGCGATCGCGACGGCGAGCCCCATCAGGCCGCCGGCGCTGTTGGCGACCACGGCCGCGGTCGGCGGTCCTCCGATCCGTGGCTGCAGGATCAGCATCATACTGGTGAACACGATCGGAAACAGCGCCAGGATGCCGCTGATGGTCGGGCCGACCCAGCCCGAGAGCGTGACCACGGTGGCCACCAGGGTTGCGACCAGCGACGCCCGCAGCGGGATGTCGTACCAGCGGCGGGTAATCAGCGGCATTTTCACATGCCGGAAGCACCGCAGGATCGGCACGCAGACCGCGAAAGCAATGACGTTGGCCGTCAGTCCGCCGGCGAGCGACCAGGGCACCGAGCGGATGACCAGGGCAAGCGCAAACCACACCGCGACCGCCGCCGGACAACTCACCCGCACGCTGTGGCGCTGCGCCAGCAACACATAAGTGAGGCCGAACAGGATGGTCGCCGCGTTGACCGGCAGACTGGCCAGCGCGCCTTGCGCGATGAACGTGGCATCATGGTCGAGCGCGAGGAAGCCATAGGCCGGCCCCGCCGAGATCGGCAATGTCGCCACCAGCGCACCGATCACGGGACCAGCGCGCTCCGCGATGACGGATGCCGACACCACGAACGCAGCCGCGACCGCCATGCGCAGCGCGAGCATCATGATAAAGGTGAGGTCAGCAGACATTGTTTGGCCGTCGTCCCGGCACGGGCGGGACGACGCTGATCAGGTTCAAGAGTTCAAATCCGCTTCATCGACACCGCGACTTTCGGGCCGTTTTTGATGGTCTGATAGACAACGCAATATCGTTCGCTCAATTTCAGCAGCAGATCGAGCTTGTCCTGCGGCGCGTCGGTCTCGACCTCGAAACGCAACCGGATCTCCGCGAAGCCGACCGGCGTTTCCTTGTCGATCCCGAGCGTACCGCGGAAATCGAGATCGCCCTCGGCGATCACGAGCCCCTGCCTGAGCGGCACTTCGATCGCGGTCGCGACCGATTTCAAGGTGACGCCGGCGCAGGCGACCAGCGCTTCCAGCAGCATATCGCCGGAGCACAATTCGAGCCCCGAGCCGCCGCTCGCCGGATGCAGGCCGGCTGTGGCCAAGGCCCGTCCGGTCTCGACCGTGCACGCAATGCCGTCCTGCTCGATCGAGCCCCTGGCCTTCAGCGTGATCACGGCGGCAGCAGGATCCTGCTTGTAACGCTGCTTGATCGGGGCCTGCGTCGCGCGTAGTTCAGCGGCATCCATTGTCGTTCGCTCCCTGAAAGTTTCCGCCTTTGGGTATAATCGGCAGGTTCGGCCATGTCAGCTGATCATCGCACAGCCGCAGGGTGAGGAAAGGTGATTCGTTAAAGCCTTTTGATGTCAGTCGCTTAGAAGAGACTCCCCGCGGTTCGGACTGCCCCCATGGCGGCTGCGCCCGGAACCGGCCGCGTTCAGCGCCGGTTAGCTGTTTTCCACCACAATAGTTTCGTGACAGCGCGGGCGCTGTCCGATATCCGGTAAACTCATGGACAACGTCCTCGCGCAATCCCAAGCCGGCGACTCAAACGCTGGCGGCACCAAGTCTGAGCCCGACGCGCGCTTCGACAG
>NZ_JBAURI010001065.1:0-7897 GCF_049581145.1 Bradyrhizobium sp. | reverse complement strand
CTCTGCGACCTTGACGCGCTTGTGCTTGTGCGCGTTCCAGGCCAGCGCGCCGGATCCGATGCTCAGCGCCAGGAACGGGATCATCGGAATGCCGGGCAGCATCGCCAGCACGAACATCACGCCGGATGCCATGCCGAGCGCCTGCGGATAGCCGGAGAACTGCTTGATCAGGGCCTTGTCGGCCGCGCCGGAGATGCCGGCCTTGGAGACCAGCAGGCCTGCCGCGGTCGAGACGATCAGCGCCGGCACCTGGGTCACCAGACCGTCGCCGACGGTGAGCAGCGTGTAGGTCTGCGCGGCTTCAGCGAAGCCCAGACCCTGCTGCGCCACGCCGATGATGATGCCGCCGATCACGTTGATGAAGACCACCAGGAGGCCTGCGACGGCGTCGCCACGCACGAATTTCGAGGCACCGTCCATCGCGCCGAAGAAGCCGCTTTCGTCTTCCAGCGTCTTGCGCCGTTCTCTGGCGACCTTCTCGTCGATCAGGCCGGCCGAGAGGTCGGCGTCGATCGCCATCTGCTTGCCCGGCATGCCGTCCAGGTGGAAGCGCGCGGCGACTTCGGCGATGCGGCCCGAACCCTTGGTGATGACGACGAAGTTCACCGTGACGAGGATCGCGAACACGATGATTCCGATGACGAAATTGCCGCCCATCACGAAGTTGCCGAACGCCTGGATGACATGACCGGCGGCGTCGGTGCCCTCGTGGCCATGCGACAGAATCAACCGCGTGGACGCCAGGTTGAGCGACAGCCGCAACATCGTCGAAATCAGCAGGACGGTCGGGAAGGCCGAGAATTCCAGCGGCGCCTGGATGAACAGCGACGTCATCAGGATCAGCATCGACAGCGTGATCGAAATCGCCAGGAACAGATCGAGCACGAAGGCAGGCAGCGGTAGGATCAGCACCACCAGGATGGTGAGAACGCCGAACGCCAGCGCCAGATCGCCGCGTTTGAGAATGCCGACGATTTCGCCGAACGAGAGAAATCCCCTCGGCGCTGCTACGCTTTGAGCCGCCGCCACATCGACCATGGTCAGTTCATCCCCCCGCGTGTGCCGTTCACGCGCCCCAAGCGACTGCGCGGCGGCCGAAGGGCCGCCGGTCCGAAAGTGAGGCACCGCACTGGCGTCCACGGAGATCCCCCCGTTCCACGCGTTCGACGCTACTCGACTTCACCCGGCAATTTTTGCCCAGTGTATGGTTAGGAAACGGTTAATGGCGGCGCATGACGCCGCCATTCGGGGACGCAGGGAAGGCCGAAGCCGGAACGCGCGTGTTGCGCGCGTTCGCGGCTGGCTCACGGATCGCGGCCGAGAACTGGATTGGCGTCATCGGTTTCACCCAGATTTTGAGCTTGCCTAAATGTATGATTAGGCCAACAATCATGCAATCGGATGCGATCGGCAGGGAGCGTGATGCAGGACACGACCCAAAATCTGGCAACTGCGGACATCGGATGGATCAATCCACCGCTCGACCGGACGTCGCCGCTTCCGCTGTATGCTCAAATCAAGCAGCGGCTTATCGGTCTGATTTTGCGCTGGGAGCAGCCCGATCGGCGGTTCTATTCGGATGAGCAGCTATGCGCCTTCTTCTGCGTGAGCCGCGATACGGTCCGTCAGGCGCTGTCCGAACTGGTCCGTGATGGCATGCTGACGCGGAGCAGGGGGCTTGGCACCTTCGTTTCCGCGCGCAAGCTCGAGGAACGCTTCGGGCCCGGCATGGATTTCATCCGGCAATGGGAAGCCGCCGGGACACCGATTCAGTCCACGCTGCTGATATTCGAGCGCTGCGGCGCCGACGACCAGGTCGCGGATGCGCTCAAGATCGAGGTCGGCGCGCAGATTCTTTTCATCAAGCGCACCCGCGCCGCGGCCCGCGTGCCGGTCGCCATCGACTATCGCTATCTGCCCGCCGACCTCGTGACCGATTGGGATGAGAGTTCGGCGCTTGCTTCGCCGCTGCATCTGTTGTGGCAATGCGTGGAGCTGCGCAACGGCGAGTTCGCGATCGAGGCCGGCGTCGCCGGTCCGGAAGAGGTCGAATACCTGCATCTCAACGCCGGCGCTCCGGTCCTGATCCGCACGCTCCGTTATCGCGACGCGGACGGGCGCCTGGTCATGGCGGGCCATACGGTCCATCGCGGCGATCTGGTGCGCTACTCATTGAACGTGCCGCTGTCGCGCGAGGCGGGTGTGGCCGCCAGTGCGATCGGCAAGACTGCCGTGCACAGCGGCGTGCATGACGACTGAGCGGGCACACAGCAATGACAGGACGCCACGCGGCGCCACGCATGAAACGGAGGGCATGATGAATCCCGCAAGGAATCTGACAAGCAACATTGGAAGACGCAGTTTCCTGCAACTCGCATCCGGCGCGGCGATCGCCGCCACCTCGCTGCGTCCCGGCTGGGCGGCGGATGAGCCGCTGCGCATGGGCTCGATCCTGTCGGTCACCGGACCGGCCGCATTCCTGGGCGAGGACATGAAGGCCGGGTTGCAGCTTGCGGTCGACGAGATCAATGCCGGCGGCGGCATCAATGGCCGCAAGATCGCCTGGACATTCTATGACGCCGAAAGCCAGACGCAGAAGGCACTCTCCGCTACCCGCCGGCTGATCAGCCAGGACAAGGTCGAGTTGATCGTCAGCGGTGGCAACATGAGCGGCATCGCGCTCGCGATGGCGCCGATGGCGGAATCGGCCGGCATCCCCTTCATCTCCAGCGAAGGCGCGCTCGCCATCGTCACGCCGGTCACCGAGCGCAAATGGGTGTTCAAGAGCACCGTCGACGACGAGGACGTTCTCGAGCGCATCGCCGACTATCTGGCGAAGAAAAGCATCAAGAAAGTCGCGTTGATCGCCGACACTTCCGGCTTCGGCCAGGGTGCCGTCACGCAGATGAAGACGGTCGGCCCGCGGCGCAATCTCGACGTCTCGTATGAATCCTTCGATCCCGCAGATACCGATATGATGCCGCAACTGACCCGCATCCGCGACGGCGGCGCCGAAGCCATTATCTGCTGGACTGTCACGCCAGCCGGCGTCGTCTTCCTGAAGCAGGCGCAACTGCTCGGGCTCGACAGCCGGACGCTGATCCACAGCTACGGTTTCGTCTCGTCGCATTACATGACGCTGGCCGGCGATGCCGCCAAGCCGCTGCTGCTGGCGAGCCTGAAATTCCCGGTGGGCGATCAACTGCCCGACAGCGATCCGCTCAAGGCCGGCATCCTCCGGCTGTTCCGCAGCTATCAGGAACGCTTCAATCGTGCGGCGAGTCTGTACGCGGCGGAATCCTATGACGCGGCGATGCTGGCAAAACAGGCGCTCGGCAAGGTCGGCGGCGACGTTTCCAGGCTTCCCGAGGGCATGGAGCAGATCAAGGGTTTTGCCGGCATGAGCGGAGTGTTCAATTTCTCAGCCGACCGGCATTCGGGCCTGTCGAAGGCGGATATCGTGCTGATCAACTGGCGTGACGGCCGTTTCAATCTGGCCGACTATGAGTAAACCGTCGCAACAAAATGGAGGATGACATGGAGGACAACATGGCCCTCTCGCGTGAGATGACGGAGCACCAGGCTTTCGAGGTGGTGCAGACGCTGCTGGACGCGCCCGAAAGCCGCTTTCCCCTGACCTTCAATTCGGACCTGCCGCGGATTCGCGAATTATTCCACGCCGCGACCCGCAACCAATGGGATCCCAAAGCCGATGTGGATTGGGACCAGCTGAATCCCGACGCCTACACCGAACAGCAGCGCTCTGCCGCCCGGCTATACTGGAGCCGCCGGGCCTGGAGTGAATACGGCGCCATTTCGGAAAGCCCCTCCCTGCAATTGCGGTTCGGCCTCGAGAACCGGCCCTCGGACATGCAGCTCTTCTTCACCATCCGTTCGCAGGAGGAAGCCCGTCACGCCGAGGTCTGCCACGCCATGGCGGAGAAGCTCGGCGGCTACATCGAAAAGCCGGTGCAGCAGCTGTTCGAAGGATCGGTCTCGACCCATGGCGTGCGTCGCGCGACCTTGAACGCCGACGTTCCGCTCGAAGGCATCATCGCCGCGCTGGTATGCACCGCGGAGGAGATCGCCTTTGACGTATTCAAGCATCTCGACGACGTGACGCGCGATCCGGTGGCAAGGCAGGTCGTCCGCTTCATCATGCGCGACGAATCGCGCCACTGCGCCTTCGGCTGGTACTTTCTCGAGGCGATCTGCGAGACGCTGACGCCAGAACAGAAGAAGATGATCGAGGATTCCGTCATCACGATGGTCGAGAAGGTCGAGCTCAACGGCTATCATAGCAGCTGGCTGGCTCCGGAGAACCCGGCATCGAACGCCGAGGTCGAGGCTGACCGCATCACCTATGAAGCCGGGCTCGGCTCGACGATCGAGCAAGCCGAGAAGCCGGTCTTCATCGCGACGCTGCAGCGCATCCGCGACCAGATGCGGCCGCTCGGCATCAATCTGCCGCCGTTCTTCCATCCCAAGCTCGGGACCGTCTGACGTGCCGCGTCTCATGCACCAGGTCACGCCGATCCTGCCGCCGTCGCGTCTGTTGATCGAGCGGCGCTTCCCGCTCGAAATGAGCGCGACGCTGCCGGAGATCCGCGAGCTCTACGACAACGGCAAGGCGGGGCGCTGGAATCCGCTGCGCGATGTCGATTGGGCGGCGCTTCTGCCGGAGCAATATGATGCGCCGGCGCTCGCGGCGGCGCGGCGAACCTGGAGCCGGCGGCTATGGGTCGAGGCGACCGGTCTCACCGAGACGCCGGCGCTCCTGATGCGCTTCTGCATGGAGGCTGGGCGTGAGATCGACGCGAAGTTCTATCTCACGGTCCGCAACACCGAAGAGGCGTGGCACGTCGAATGCTTCGACCGGATCGCCGAAGCGTTCGGCGGCCGGGTCGCTGCGCCCGCCGACAAGGTCTACGAAGCCACCTTCAACCGCAATCTGCACCGGCGCGTGATGAACGCGGAGCAGAACCTCGATAGTTATGTCGCCTGCTTTGCCGCCTTCGAGGACGGTCTCGAGCTCGAACTCTGCCGGACCTGGCGCGACCACACGACAAACCCGGCGATCGCAGCCGTGCTGGACCGCATCATCGCGGACAAGGAACGCCACGCCGCTTTCGGCTGGTTGTATCTGGCGTCGCGCGCGCCGCACTGGACCGCCGAGGGCCGGGCGCGCATCGCAGACGAACTCGCCACGAACATCCGCGATACGGAGCTGAGAGGCTACCACTGTCCCTGGCTTGCCCCCGAATATGCGGCGGTCGAGGCGGAGGCCGATGTGTTGACGGCCTCCGCCGGCCTCGGCGGCGCGCCGCGCGTGGCGGAGGAAGAGACGATCGTTCGTTACACCGACAATGCCCGACAGAAGCTCGCTGAGCTCGGCGTTGCCTTGCCGATGTTCGAGACCAACCGCATGCGGACGTTCTGACCATCATGATGACCGCCATCCTGCAATTGCTGGTCGCCGGCATCGGGACGGGCAGCATCTATGCGCTGATCGCGCTCGGTTTCAACGTCGTGTTCAAAAGCACCGGCGCGATGAACTTCGCGCAGGGGGAATGGGTGGTGATGGGCGGGATGATCTCGGCGCTGCTGTTTTCGGCCTTCAGCAGTATTGCACTTGCCTGCCTCGGCGCGATACTGATCGTGACCATCATCGGCATCCTCTCGGAGCGGCTGGTGATCTGGCCCCTGCGGCGGCCGACGCCATTGCTGATCACCCTGATCTCCATCGGGCTCGCGATCTGCAGCCGGAGCCTGGTGATGCTGGTGCTCGGCAAGAGGCCGGTCGGGTATCCCGGATTTTCGCAGACCGCAACGCTGACATGGGGCGGCGTCAGCGTGCAGACGCAAACCCTGTGGATCGTCGGCTTGACCGCCGCGTTCCTGCTGGTTACTCAGCTGTTTTTCGAACGCAGCATGATGGGCAAGGCGTTGCGGGCCGCGGCGGCCGACCGCGACGCCGCGGCGCTTGTCGGCGTGCGCGTCGAAAGCACGGTGCTGCTGTCGTTCGCGATCGCCGCCTTTGCCGGCGCATTGGCCGGCGCCATTATCACGCCGCTGACGCTGTCGTCCTATGATCAGGGGGCGCTGTTCGGCTTCAAGGGATTCAGCGCGGCGATGCTCGGCGGCATCGGCAGCCTGCCTGGCGCGGTCGTCGGCGGTCTCGCGCTCGGGCTGATCGAGGCGTTCGGCAGCTTCTACATCTCCTCGGATTTCAAAGACGCCATTGCCTTCGCGGTGCTGCTGGTGATCCTGTTCGCGCGCCCGTCCGGCTTTCTCGGCCGCGCCGACGTGGTCAAGGTCTGAGCGCGGATGGCGATGGCGGACGCAGATTCCACGCCTTTGGCTTCGGTGGCCGCCAAATCGACGTCGCGGTCCGCGGCGGCGCGGCCCGCTTTGTCCGGGACGCGCCTGTCCGACCGCTGGCGGCTGGTGCTGGTGTGGCTCGTGCTGCTGATCGTGCCTTTTGTCGCGCCCAACGCCTATCTGGTGTCGCTCGCCAACATGATGCTGATCAACATCATCCTGATCGCGAGCCTCAATCTGCTGGTGGGCTATGGTGGGCAGATTTCGCTGGGCCACGCCGGCTTCTACGGGCTCGGCGCCTATGTCAGCGGCGTCCTCAACGTGAAATTTGGACTGAACGCCTGGGCCGGCCTGCCGGCGGCGGCGTTCTTGACCGGTCTCGCCGCGCTCGTCATCGGCATTCCGGCGTTGCGGTTGCGCGGGCTCTATCTGTCGATGGCGACGCTGGGCTGGAACGCCATTCTGGTCGTGATGTTCAACCGGCTGATCGACGTGACCGGCGGCCCCAATGGCCTGCTCGGCGTGAAGCCGTTCGCGCTTGGCGCCCTCAAGCTCGACACCGATGCGCGCCAATTTCCGCTGCTGTGGCTGGTCTCGTTCGTGGTAATGCTGGCGATCCTCAATCTGTTGTCGTCGCGCATCGGCCGTGCGCTGCGCGCGGTAGCGACCAACGAGCTCGGCGCCGACGCGGTCGGCATCGACAGTTTCCGCACCAAGCTCCTGGTCTTTGTGCTGAGCGCCGGCATGGCCGGTATCGCCGGCAGTCTCTACGTCCATGTCAACCAATATGCCTCGCCGGATACGTTCAGCGTCTCCAATTCGATCCTGCTGGTGGTGATGGTGGCGATTGGCGGCTCGGGCCTCTATTGGGGCCCGATCCTCGGCGCCTTGATCTACACCGCCGTTCCGCAGTTGCTGCTCGACTATGAAGACGTCGAGCTGATGCTGTTCGGGCTTGCCATGATCGTTGTCCTGCTGGTCGCCCCCGGAGGTCTCGCCGGGTTGCCGGCAGTGCTGCGACGGCGCCTCGCCAGACGGCGGCCGTTATGACCGACCGTCTGCTGCGCGTCGAGGCGCTCAACTGCAATTTCGACGGGGTTCGCGCGGTTGCCGATCTCAGCTTCGATGTCCGCGCCGGAGAGATCAAGGCGGTGATCGGCCCAAATGGCGCCGGCAAGAGCACGCTGTTCAACATGATTGCCGGTGTCACGCGGCCGACCTCGGGACGAATCTGGTTTGACGACGTGCGCATCGACGCGTTGCCGACGTTTCGCCGCGCCCGACTGGGAATCGCTCGCACCTTTCAGAACCTGCAGATCTTTCGCGAGATGACGGTGCTGGAGAACGTGATGACCGGCCGCCACATTCACGGCGAGGCGAGTCTGTTCGGCGCGCTGCTCAACGGCCCGGCACTGCGCAGCGAGGAGCGCGCAATGACGGAGGCGGCCTTCGACCTGCTGGCGCGCTTCGCGCTCGACGGCAAGGCACGGATGCGCGCGGACGACCTGAGCTTCGGCCAGATGAAGCTGTTGGAGCTGGCGCGGGCGCTCGCCGGCCAGCCGAGGCTGCTGCTGCT
>NZ_JBAURI010001064.1:0-3092 GCF_049581145.1 Bradyrhizobium sp. | reverse complement strand
CGCGCATACGCTGCGGCTGCTGCAGGACAAGCTCGCGCCCGCGCCCGGCGGACCGGATGCCTCGGCGTACACGAACTATGCGCTCGCCCTGCAATCGGCCTATAGCGAACGGCTGCGCGACATGGGCGATGCCGACGGCCGGCGCGCGCTCGGCGCCGAGCATCTGGCGCCGGCGTGCACCACGCATTATTCGGTGGTCGACCGGGAGGGCAACATGGCGGCGGTGACGCAAACCCTGCTGTCGACCTTCGGCTCCAAGTTCGTGCTGCCGGGGAGCGGCATCACCATGAACAACGGCATCATGTGGTTTGATCCCACACCGGGCACGCCCAATTCGCTCGCGCCCGGCAAGCGCTGCCTGACCAATTACACGCCGGTGATCGCGCAGGCCGCGGATGGCCGCAGGCTCGCGGTCGGCGCCTCCGGCGGCCGGCGCATCCTGCCCGCGGTGACGCAGCTGCTGTCCTTTGCGATGGATTACGGCATGGATCTCGATACGGCGATCCATCACCCCCGCATCGATGCCAGCGAAGGCGCGGTCGTGATCGGCGACGTCCGCCTGCCCGAACAGGTTCGCGCCGCGCTGCGGGCGCGGTTCGACTATGAGGAGGCGCGCGTGCAGACGTTCCCGGGAAAATTCGCCTTCCCAAGCGTCGTGCTGCGTAACGGCGAAACCAACAGCGGCGCCAACGATGCGGCGCACGCCTGGGGCGATGCGGTGGCGGAGGGGTAGCTCAATTTTGCGGAGTTCAATGAGGCGCTCCGAAGCCGGTGGCCCGTTGCTGAAGCAAATGCGGCGGGCGCGCGACAACGTTCATACGCTGTTGCAAGGTTCGGCCCTGCCGCCACCACAATAGCCCCGCTAGGATCGATGTCTTCTGAGGTTTCGAAACCGAGTCATGCGCACCATCATCCTGATGTTGACCGCTCTCTTGTCATTCACCCTGCCCGCCTCCGCCGCGGATGACGTCGCCAATGCGCAGAACGTGATCCGCTCGCAGGAGCAGGCCCTCGGCCGCGACGATGCCGCCGCGGCCTATTCCTATGCCGCGCCCGCCATCCGCGAGATGTTTCCGCAAGCGGACATCTTCATGATGATGGTGCAGCAGAACTACGCGCCGGTCTATCGCCACAAGAGTTTCGAATTCGGCGAAGCCCACGTCGAGGCCGGCCAGATCACCCAGCATGTCCACATCGTCGATGCCAACGGCGAAGCCTGGGAGGCGCTTTACACGCTGGAGCAACAGCCCGACGGCAGCCTGAAGATCGTGGGCTGCGTGCTGCAGAAGGCGGGACAGTCGGTGTGAATGCGTCGCCTTCAGCTCAGAATGGCCGTGATGCCACGCAGCACCTCGCCATCGGCTTCTGCCACGCGATCGAGGATGTTGAAATGATTGCAGCCATCCAGCTCACCATAGCTGGCCGCCCCGCCATGCGCGCGCCATCCGGCGACCAGGTCGGCCGTCCACTGCTTGAAACCCCGGGTCTCATCGCCGCCAACCAGGCCGAGCAACGGCACCAGGCAGGCCGACGCGGGGAGCCGCGCCAGCCGCAGCAGCGGACTTGCCTCGGCGGCTTCGGCCGCCGACAGCTTGAGGTCGCGGTTGATCGAGGTCCGCAGCAGCGGACGCAGATCGAAGGCGCCGCTGATGCCGGCAAGCCCCACGATCCGACCATGGCCGGAGGCAGCCTGATCGAGCGCGAGCATCGCCGCCAGTTGGCCGCCCGCGGAATGGCCAGCCACCACCACACGCTCGGGCGCGAGATGTGCCATGGTCCAGGCCAGAGCCTGCCGGACCTGATCGACGATCTCGCCGATCCTGACCGCGGGCGCCAGATCGTAACTCGGCATCACCACGGTCATGCCGGCATCGCGAAACGGCGCGGCGATGAAGGAAACGTAGGACTTGTCCAGCGCGCGCCAGTAACCGCCATGGACGAAGAACACGATCGGAGCGCGCTCGCCCGCGGGAAAGACATCGAGCAGACAGCGCGGGCCGTCGCCGTAGCGGACGTCGAGGCAGCAAGGACCAGCGGCACGCAGCGCCGCGCTGCGCCGCTGATGATCGGCATAGATCGCCTCACGCTCGGGATGGCGTTTGCGCAACGCGTATTGCGCTTCGAGCGCGTCGTCGACGGTCGGCATGACTTCCATTCCAGAGTGCATCGTCAGAGTCCGAGATAGGAGGCGCGCACAACCTGGTCGCGCGCGAGCGAACCGCTTTCGGCGTCGCGCACGATCTCACCCTCGGCGAGAACATAGCCCCAGCCGGCGCTACGCAGGGCCATGTTGGCATTCTGCTCGGCGAGCAGGATGGACATGCCCTCGTTGTTGAGTCGCCGGATGGTGGCGAAGATGTCCTGCACGACGCGCGGCGCCAGCCCCATCGAGGGCTCGTCGAGCAGCAGCAGGCGCGGTCGCGACATCAGCGCTCGGCCGATCGCCAGCATCTGCTGCTCGCCGCCGGAAAGCAGACCGGCGGCATGCCTGTGACGCTCGGCAAGGCGCGGAAACAGGGCGAACACCATGTCCATGTCGGCCGCGACAGCGCGGTCACGCCGCGGCCAAAGCCTGCGGAAGGCGCCCATCTCGAGGTTCTCGCGCACGCTCATCGGCGCAAAGACACGACGGCCTTCCGGCACCAGCGCGACCCCAAAGCCGAGCCGTTCCGACGCGGCGACCGCCGTGATGTCCTTGCCCTCGATCCTGATCGATCCGGAACTCGGGCGGATGAGACCAGCGAGACAGCGCAGCAGCGTGGTCTTGCCGGCGCCGTTGGCGCCGATCAGGCAGACCGACTGGCCCGCTTCAACGCGCAAGGAAATCCGGTGCAGCACCGGATTGCCGCCGTAACCGGCCGTCAGCGCCGCGACCTCAAGCATGTTCGCCCTCGCCCAGATAAGCCGCCAGCACGCCGGGATGGCAGCGCACGGCGTCCGCATCGCCCTCGGCGATGCGCATGCCGTTGTTGAGCACCAGGATGTCGTGCGAGAGCGACATCACCATGCGCATATTGTGCTCGACCAGCAGCACCGTGACGCCCTCTCGGTTGAGCTGCGAAATGATCTCGCCGACATGCTCGGCCTCCGCT
>NZ_JBAURI010001063.1:0-17680 GCF_049581145.1 Bradyrhizobium sp. | reverse complement strand
GGCTCAGCTTCACCGCGAGCAGGAGATTGGACTCATAGCTATGCCAGCGGTAGCCGATGCCGAAATCGATCGGCTGGGCGCGCCTGAACAATTCGGCATATTGCTCCTGGTATTGGTTCGGGAATTTGTCGATCGGCCCGGCATAATGGCCGAAGGGAAAGAACTGCCATTTCCTTGCACTGTAATCGGCCAGCGGAATGCCGGAATCGTCCTGGATGATGGTGGCGCTGTTATTGAGGAGGAAATCCCGCACCGTGCTGAAATTGCCGGCGTGCAACAGATAGGACGCGCTCTTGATCAGGCTGTTGCCGGGCGCCAGCGTCTCGCAGAATTTCAGAAAGCCGCTGGCCCTGACGCCGGAATTGGAGAGGTCGGTCGCGAAATAATACAGCGTCTTTTCCGCGCCGTCCTGGCCGGCAAAGGTGATGCGCACGCCGCGGGTCGGGTTGGCGGCGACGGTTTCGCCGGCCGGGCGGACGACGCCGTCGCCATCGAGCACGACCGGAGCGACAGTGCGAATGGTCTTTCCCGAACGCGCCAGGAAGACATACAGGATGGGCAGCGTGCCCTCGATCTGGCCCTCGTGCAGATCGACCTTCATCTGCTTGGTGATGAAGAAACTGAAGCTCAGGATCGAGCCCAGCGAGCGCTGCACATTGTCGAGCGCCGCTTCGACCTCCTCGCGCGGCAATGTGGTCGGATCGGGCACCGCGCCGGGCGGCTCGAGCGCGCTCAGCACATAGGTGACAGCCTTGCCGTAGAACGCATCGGCATAGAGAAAATCCGGGCCGGAGAACATGTAGAACATGGTCGGCCGCGGCGCCGCCAGATTGGCGTCGGCCCAGCCGCGGATCTTCGAAAGCTGGCGCTGTTCGAGCTGGGCGAAGGCGGAATCGAAGAAGTGGGCGTGGCGCTGCCAGGCCGGCTCCTTGGTGAGGGCTGCAAGCGGGGAACCGGCCGACGGCTGCATGCCGGCGAGAAACCGCGCGGTATCGTCAGCGGTGACGTCGGCGGCGCGCACCGGAATGGCGGCGGCGAGAAGCAGGCTCGCGGCGATCGCCGCAATTTTGATGGCACGAAACATCGCTACTCGCGGGCTGCAATCGCGGTGCCAGGATCACCGCGCTTGTGGAAAACGGCATAGATGATCAGCCCGGAAGCCATGATCAGCATGCCGAGCAACGCCTGCAACGGCCGCTCCGTGACCAGATAGTACATCATGAAGGCGGTCACGATGAGGAAGACCAAAGGCGTAATTGGGTAGCCGAAGGCGCGATACGGTCGCGGCAGGTCCGGCCGCGTGATGCGCAGCTTGATGACCCCGAGCACGGTGAAGAACGAGCAGAACAACAGTGCGAACTGGATGAAATCCAGCACGGCCTCGAAACTGCGGGTCAACAGCATCACGGTGGCGACCGCGAGCTGGAACAGGATGGCGTAGACCGGCGCGCCGTTGCTCGATTTGCGGGCAAACAGCCGGATCGCCGGCATGTCCTCCCCCATCGTCATCATCACGCGCGGGCCGATCCACATCATTGCCGAAATCGACGAAACGAGCCCGATGCAGATCATGGCCGCGACGATGCGGCCGCCGAGCTCGCCGAAAATGTAGGAGCCGGCGACGCTGGCAACCTGCAACTGGCCGGCCAGCCGGTCGAGCGGCGCCGTCCACAGGAACACCGCGTTGAGCGCGACATAGAGCACGAGCACGATCAGCGTGCCCGACAGCAGCGCCCGCGGCAGGCTTTGCTGCGGCGCGCGCATCTCGCCGATGATGTAGGTCGCCGCATTCCAGCCGGAAAACGAATACATCACGAAGACCAGGCCGATCGCGAACGGCGCGCTGGCGATATGGGCGAAGTCGGCCGCCTGCGGCGCGAACGAGATCGGCTGCGGCCTCTCGACCAGGAAGCCCGCGACCAGGAAGGCCGCGATCAACACCACCTTGAGCGCGGTCGCGACCAGTTGAAATCTGGAGGAGTGCCTGACCCCGGTCAGTTGCACGATCGAGACCAGCCAGACCACGCCGATCCCGAGCGCGATCGGCGGCGCGTCGGGCACGATCGCGGTGCCGTATTCGGCAAAAGCCATCGCGGCGAGCGCGACCGGCGCTGCGAAGCCGATGGTCGCCGACACGAATCCGGCCAGGAAGCCGAAGGCCGGATGATAGGCGCGGCTGAGGAAATTGTATTCGCCGCTGGAACGCGGGAACATCGCGCCAAGCTCGCCGTAGCAGAACACCCCGCACAGCGCCACGAGGCCGCCTGTGCTCCACAGCATCAGGATGGCGAAGCCGGAGGGCATGTCCTTGACCTGAAAGCCGAGGCTGGTGAAGACGCCGACCCCGATCATGTCGGCGACGACGATCGCGGTCGCCACGACGAGAGTGACCTCCGGACCCCCCGCAAGCCGGCCAGGCCAGTCCTCGCGGGCCAAAGCCACGCTCCCCGTCTCTGCTGCCACCATGTCGCTGCGTGCCCCGGTTTTCGGCTTGACGCCCACCACTGGTTCCGACGATTCGCCCTCGGTTCAAGCCGCGCCACCCCCGGTCAGCGCAACTGTCGAATCAGGTATTCAGATACCCAGATCGCTCCCCACCCCCGGGTCATTCCGGATGCTGCATCGCGAAAATCAATCGCCGATCCCACAATCACGACACGATTTCGTGGTCTTCTTAGGGCTTCCGGATGTGGGGACTCGTTTCCGGAATCTTAACCTCACCGCGACATTAACGCGCGAAAGTCGTGCGGGTCGATCTGAGACGACGGTTTGAGGCCAATTACTTGGGGCCAATTACTTGGGGCAAGGGGTGGATGGTCGGATCACATCCGAAATTCCATGTGCGCGATTCCGCCGGCCTGTCGACGTCGTCCGGCAAAAGCGTCGGTGACGACGCGAACATGACGGGCCGGGGCCGCGCAGGCCGGCGTCGCACGGCCGCGTTCGTTGCATCGATCGTCGTGCCGCTGTCGCTTGCACTCGCCCAATGCTCGAAGGCGCCGAACCCCGGCGCGTTGGCCGCGAACTCTCAAACAGCCGCCGGCGATTCGTTCAGCGACCGCTTCCCGACGCCGCAGTTCAGCGACCGCTACCCGACCGCCAAGGAAAGCCTGCAGCAGCACCTTGCCTCCGACTTTGCCCCGAAACCCGATGCAGAACCCGCACCGTATCAAGTGGCCTCGCTGGGGCCGCAGGTCCCCTACCAGCGTCCCGAGGGACGCGCGGAGCTGACCACGCTGGTCAGCATGAGGTCCTCCGCCTTCCCCTATTCCGGCAACAATCCCGCCTCCGACACGCCGTTCCTCAACTTCGCCAAGGGCGATCGCCTTGGCCATCGCAGCTATTCCGGCCGGGTCTACTGGCAGGACCAGACCTACAATGACAGCCGCGTGCTGGTGCACATCCCCGAGACGTTCGACGTCCGCAAGCCGGGCGTGATCGTGGTGTTCTTCCACGGCAATGGTGCGACGCTGGAGCGCGACGTACGCGACCGCCAGCTGGTGCCGCAGCAGATTTCCGATTCCGGCGTCAACGCGGTGCTGCTGGCGCCGCAACTGGCGGTCGATGCCGCCGATTCCAGCGCCGGCAAGTTCTGGCAGCCCGGCGGCTTCAAGCGTTTCATGACGGAGGCGGCCGACAACCTCGCCCGCCTCTCGGGCGACCCGGCCGCGGCGAAAGCGTTCGCCAGCATGCCGATCATCATCATCGGCTATAGCGGCGGCTTCCTGCCGACCGCCTGGAGCCTCGACGTCGGCGGCATCAGCGACCGGGTCCGCGGCGTGTTCCTGCTCGACGCGGTGTACGGCCAGCTCGACAAATTCGCCTCCTGGATTTCGACCCATCGCTCCGGCTTCTTCGTCAGCTCCTACACCCACTACACCGCACGCCACGACCAGGACCTGATGCACATGCTGCGCGACAAGGGCATCACGGTCTCGGAAGACATCGACGCGCCATTGCGGCCGGGCAGCGTGGTGTTCGTTGAAACGCCCGAGGGCGTCACGCATCGCGACTACGTCACCCAGGCCTGGACCAGACATCCGATCGAGGACGTGCTGGTGAAAATGGCGCAAGGCTCCTCGACGAGAATGGCGGCCGGCCCGTCATCCTCCTCGGATCGCTAGTTCGTGAATCCGCTGCTCAAAAAGTCATGTTGATGCCGCCCGATTGCGCGCCGCGCGGCATTGTTCGCTGCCCGCCATCACCCTAAAGGTAACCCATGCAGGGTTACCGATCGGGGACGAGAGTTGCGCGAAGGCCTCTACAAAGTCGAATTTCACACCGTGCACGGCATTGGCTCCGGCGTCGTCTACGCTGCCAGCGGCAAGCTCCGCGGCGGCAATTCCGCCTTCGCCTTCATCGGCAGCTACAGCGGCGACAACGACAGGATCAAGGCCAAGGTCTCGACCGAGCGCTACAACCTCGATCCCGCGTTCAAGCCGCTGTTCGGAATCGACAGTGGTGTCACGCTGACACTGACCGGTGAGGACAATGGCAGCCTGATCGATTTCGAAGGCAGCGCGCTGCAGGTGCCCGGCGTTGCCTTCCGGGCGGTCCTGACCCGGGTCAGCGACTGAGCATGATCCGGAAAAGCATGCCTCGGGCCACGACCCGATGGGTGGGTACCGGTTTTCCCTCGCGACAAACGCAAAACACGTTTGCGCGGAGATCATGCTCAAACAAGGGTCTAGCTTTTTGGCAATTTGGGCATGCTCTCGACGAAACCGTTGAAGCAGGCCAGCCGCTCGTCTTCCTCCTTGGTGAACTTGCAATCTCCCACCGCCTTCGCTGTCATCGCCTTGGGCTTGGGCGCCGGCGCGATCACCGCGTCGTAGCAGTTCAGCCGCTCCTTGGTGCCGTCGTCGATGTCCAGGCAGTCCTGCAACCGGACGGCCAGCGACTGCGGCCTGGCAGCCATCCTGGTGCGCGGTTTGACCTGGACCAGCGGCTTGTCGCCGACCATGGGCGGCGCACCGCTCTGGGCCGAAGCTACCGTCGAGGATGCCGCCGACAACGCGGCCAGCACCGCCGCAACCGTGAATATCATTCTCATGTCACGCCACTCTCATTCGTCATCGCAAGGACAGGCGAGGCCAAGGATTTGGCAGCCCCGCTGGAGGCGGCTTTATCGATCTCGGGGACGATTTTCCAGCCCCATTGCGGCTTTTCGCCAAAGAGCATGACGCGGAAAAGCCGGTGCCGGTTGACGAACTCATCGTGCTCCGACAAACCCCCGGCGCAATCGTGCCGCCGGATGCCAGCCGGTTGACAAGGCCGCCATTTGCATGACTCGGGCTAAGCCCCAATTTCGCCTCCCCAATTCGCTGTTGCACGCCATCATCCAATGACGCTAGATTCTCGAGGGGCATCGAGGGAAAGGCGAGCAGCTTTGGCGAAGGCCGACCGATCTTTGTTGCGGACCTTCGCCCGGCAGTTCGGCGTCTATCTCGCGCTGGCGGCGCTGACGCTGCAGTTCGCGCTGTCCTTTGGGCACATCCACGCTCACGATATCGGCTATCCCGGTGTTGCCTATTCAAAGGCGAGTAATTCGAAGACCACTGCTTCAAAGGCAAGTGCTTCAAAAGCCAGTGCTTCAAAAGCCAGTGCTTCGAAAGCCAGTATCCTGGCGGGATCGCTGGCGCTCGCAGGACAGAAACTATCGAACCCGTTTCCGTCGCCGCTCGCCGACGATGACGCCAATTGCCCGATCTGCTTCTCTGCGTTGCTGCTGGCGACCTCGTTCATACCCGACGCGCCCCGACATTCGCCATCACTTGTTGCTACGGACGTCGATCGCTTTTCCGACCGCACCCGCGATCTCGTCATCGGGGCTGACCGCGCACCGTTCCAATCGCGCGCTCCCCCGCTTTGCTGACAAGCCTGCTGCAGCCTTGAACGTCGCCTGACGCGTGCGACGGCGCGCAAGCGCGTCGTTCATGCGTCGCGCGACCGCGCTGTCCGACAGTGCAAAGGCATTGCCGAGCGCCGCACGCGGCGCCCCTTTCAACGCAACCTCGCGGCGCAGCGCGTCTTGCCGCGGCTCGCATCCGAACTCCTGTCCGATGGAGACCCCATGACCAAACCAGCACGTTGCGGCACGTTCGCCGCGGTCCTGCTTTCGCTCTCGATCACCCGCGCCAGCGCCCATCCGCACGTCTGGGTCACCTTCCACAGCGGCGTCATCTACGCGGCGGACGGCGCCATGACCGGCGTCCGCCACGCCTGGACATTCGACGACATGTTTTCGGCCTACGCCCTGCAGGGCATCAAGCATGCCAAAAAGGGCCAGTATACCCGCGAGGAGCTGGCCCCGCTCGCCAACGTGAACGTGACCTCGCTGAAGGAATACGACTACTTCACCTATGCGCGCGCGGACGGCAGGAAGCTGAAATTTTCGGACGCGACCGACTACTGGCTTGAATACAGCAACGCCGCGCTGACCCTGCATTTCACGTTGCCGCTGAAAGCGCCCGCCGTGGCCAAGGCGCTGCAGATCGAAATCTATGATTCCTCGATCTTCGTTGATTTCGAGTTTGCCAAGGATCAGCCGGTGCTGCTGAGCGGCGCGCCGCCGCAATGCCTGTTGACCGTCGACCTGCCGCATCAGCCGACGCCGGCCGAACAGTTGCGACTGAGTCAGCTCGACAGCGATCCGCTCGATGCCTCCAGCACCTATGGCGAGATCTTCGCCAACAAGATCCTGGTGAAATGCCCATGAAGATGCTCGCGAAGATGCCCGTCGAGACGCGGCGCGGCGTCGTGCTGACGTTGGCTGCGGCGATGCTTGCTGTCGCCGCGATCGATCCCGCATCGGCGCAGACGTCATTCGGCGCGCCGCATCATGCGGCCGGGATGCTGCCCCAATCGGACCTGATGGCCTGGATCTTTGCCAGACAGGCCGCGTTCTACCGTTCGCTATCAGGTTACATCCGCGCCAGCAGGGACGACGGCGCCGCGATGTGGGGCCTGTTCGGAATCTCGCTGCTCTACGGTGTTTTTCATGCCGTCGGTCCCGGGCACGGCAAAGCCGTGATCTCCTCCTATCTCGTCGCCAACGAAGAGACCTGGCGCCGCGGCATCGTGCTGTCGTTCGCGTCGGCGGCGATTCAATCCGCCGTCGCCATTGCCGTCGTTGCGATCGCCGCGGAGCTGCTCGGGGCGACCGCGAAGGCGATCGGATCGACCGTCCATGTCGTCGAGACCGTCAGCTATGGTCTGGTCATTCTGATCGGCTTGCGGCTTCTGCTGGTCAAGGGCCGTGGCTTCCTCGCCGCCTGCCGGGAGCTGATCTCGAAACCCGCTCTCCCTGAAGCCATGGCTGCAGCGTCCGGGCCGGGCAACGCCTTGCTCGGCCGTGCGCCCGGCGCCCGTGCGACGGCGATCCGCTGCGATCAGATCCACGACGATGGACGCACGCCTCATGTCCATGGCCCGCAGTGTGACCCTCACGCTTCGGCCTGGGGACACGCGCATGGGCCGGAGCCGGCCGAACTGGCCGGCGCCGGCGGCTGGCGGCGCGGTCTGTCCGCCGTCATCGCCGTTGGGCTGCGTCCCTGCTCCGGCGCGATCATCGTTCTCGTCTTCGCGCTGTCCCAGGATCTGTTCTGGCTGGGCATCGGCGCGACGCTGATCATGGGGTTGGGCACGGCGATCACCGTCGCCGCGATCGCGACACTGGCCGTCAGTGCGCGGAACGTCGCAAGACAGATCGCGACCGCGCGGTCGGGACTGGGCATGCTCATGATGAGAGCGATCGAAGTGACGGCGGCTGGGCTGATCGTCGCATTCGGTGGATTGTTGCTGGTGGGATATATGGCCAGCGAGCAACTCTGGATGTTCACGGGGTAGCCCTGTCCCGGGATGTTCACGGCGAGAGGCCGCAACAACGCCGCGAGATCACAGCAAGCCCGTGCTGCGGCGGTCGCAGGGCCGCTGGCGGCGAAGCTGGTGCGCGCGATCGGCGCGTGCCCGCGTTCCGCAGTCCGCGCGCCGTATCACCGCGTGGCATGAGCCGACATCGATCTGCGGCGCTACGGCACCTCAGCGCGCCGGCGGCCACGCGATGATGGGAGACGCGATCACCGGCTTCACGCTGTTTGGCGCAGCGCAGGATGCCAGCAGCCTGCTCCAGGCCGACTCGAGGCCGCTGGTGTCGATGTCCAATATCTCCTGATTGGTTTTGCCGTCCGGCAGCAACGTGGCTTCCGCCACTTGCACATGCGGAACGGCGAGCAGCGTGGTCATGGCGGCGGACGCGATCGTCCCGCTCCAGGCTTCGAACGGTCCGATCCGCGCGGGAAATGCCTCGAAGGATACCGGCTTCTCGGAACCCGCCATCATGATCACCGCGTTCAGGCCGGCGGCGCCCTTGTCGAATTCGCGAATGAAGGTCAGTCGCGCACGATCCTTGTTCTCGCAGAACAGCCGCCACTCCATCGCTCGAAACGACGCGTCGTCATGCCTCTTGGCGAGCGCGAGCTTGCGAATGTACGGACGGGGCGCGGGTTGCAGGGTCCATGCCGTTTCGGCCACCGTCCGCGTATCGATGCCGAAGCGGTAAAGCTCCGACCGCGTGAGCACATGCGGGTTTTCGAACCTCACCGTTGCGATGAGATCGTTCAGTTCATGGCTGATGCCCATCGCGGCAATGAACGCCGCTCTTTCGCGATCGGCCCTGGCAATGCCGCCTCTGGTAAAAGCCGCGATCTCCGCCTCCGAGGGGTGTCCGTGAAACACCATTGTGAACTTGGAACTGTGAACGGCCATCACGGCATCGGGGGCAACCTCGCGCGTCGTCGCGCCGAGAAACAGGTAGCCGCAGGCCGAATTGCACATCGCATGGCTCGTCGCGATCTCGGCCTCGACCTCGCCGCCCGCGGTCTTGATCTTGAGGCAGGCATTATCGGCCTGGGGAGTGGCGCCGCAAGCCGCGACAATGGTCCGTCCGATCCGGGCAATCGCCTTGCGGTTTCGCAGCAAGCGCCCGATGACAAAGGCCTGCTCGACCGCGCCGCCCGGCGAATGAAAATAGATCGGACGCCTCGTGTCCTTCATATTCTGCAGGAAACGGCGAATGCGCGAAGCGGCATCCCGATCGACCTTGCCTTCGACCGCGATCCAATGATCGCAGCCCGTTCCGCATGAATTGGCCGGGCCCTTGGCCAGATAGATGACCAGGTTCGGCGCAAATCCCGCCTCTTCCGCCGGCGGCTTGGCGCGCAACTGGGCATGGATCAGCAGCAAGGCGACGAGGAGGAAGACGCGAAACATCATGGCAACGGAGAGATCACGGAGAAAGCCGAAAGACGGCCGCGCGCGGCAAGCTGGACAATGGCAAGCTAGACAATGAGAGCTGCCACTGCAACCTCTGCTGGCGGACAGCTCCGGCCTGATGGCGCTCCAGGCCTTCGAAAAACCTCGCCCTTGCGGGGTTGCGGGAGCCGAATCGCCTGCTATACCGCTGCTTCCGCTTACCTGCGCTCGTTCGCAGGAGTGAGCATCAGGAGACCGCCATGACCGACCAGCCGAAATCCGAGTCCGGATTCCAGTACAGCCTGACCAACCTCAAACCGGCAGAATCCGTGCACAAGATCGCCCTCACCTTCCCCAACGGCGACAAGCGCGAGTATCCGCAACACACCACCGGGCTCGAGATCGCCAAAACCATCTCGCCATCGCTCGCCAAGCGCACGGTGGCAATGGCGCTCGACGGCGAGCTTGCCGATCTCAACGAGCCGATTGCCGGGGATGCCAGGATCCAGTTCATCAGCCGCGACGAGCCGCAGGCGCTGGAATTGATCCGGCACGACTGCGCCCATGTGCTGGCCGAAGCCGTGCAGGCGCTGTGGCCGGGCACGCAAGTGACGATCGGCCCGGTGATCGAGAACGGCTTCTATTACGACTTCTTCCGCAACGAGCCGTTCACGCCCGAGGATTTCGCCGCCATCGAAAAGAAGATGCACGAGATCATCAAGCGCGACAAACCCTTCACCAGGGAAGTCTGGGATCGCGAGAAGACCAAGCAGGTGTTCCGCGACAAGGGCGAGAACTTCAAGGTCGAGCTGGTCGACGCCATTCCGCCCGACCAGCCGATCAAGATCTATTTCCAGGGCGACTGGTTCGATCTGTGCCGCGGCCCGCACATGACCTCGACCGGCAAGATCGGCACGGCGTTCAAGCTGATGAAGGTAGCAGGCGCCTATTGGCGCGGCGACAGCAACAATCCGATGCTGACCCGCATCTACGGCACGGCATTCGCCAAGCAGGACGAACTCGACGCCTATCTGAAGCAGATCGAGGAAGCCGAGAAGCGCGACCACCGCAGGCTGGGCCGCGAGCTCGACCTGTTCCATTTCCAGGAGGAAGGTCCGGGCGTCGTGTTCTGGCACGCCAAGGGCTGGACCATCTTCCAGGCGCTGATCGCCTATATGCGGCGCAGGCTGGCCGGCGACTATGCCGAGGTCAACGCGCCGCAGATCCTGGACAAGTCGTTGTGGGAGATCTCCGGCCACTGGGACTGGTACCGCGAGAACATGTTCGCAGCCCAATCCGCCGGCGACGAGGCCGAGGACAAGCGCTGGTTCGCGCTGAAGCCGATGAATTGCCCGGGGCACGTGCAGATCTTCAAGCACGGCCTGAAGAGCTATCGCGATCTGCCGCTGCGGCTGGCCGAATTCGGCGTGGTGCACCGCTACGAGCCGTCCGGCGCCATGCACGGGTTGATGCGGGTGCGCGGCTTCACCCAGGACGACGCGCATGTGTTCTGCACCGAGCAGCAGCTCGCCTCCGAGTGCCTGAAGATCAACGACCTGATCCTGTCGACCTATGCCGATTTCGGCTTCACCGGCGATCTCACGGTGAAACTCTCGACCCGGCCGGACAAGCGCGTCGGCACGGATGCGATGTGGGATCATGCCGAGCGGGTGATGGCCACCGTGCTGTCCCAGATCGAGGCGCAGGGCCACAATCACCGCATCAAGACCGCGATCAATCCGGGCGAAGGCGCGTTCTACGGGCCGAAATTCGAATATGTGCTGCGCGACGCCATCGGCCGCGACTGGCAGTGCGGCACCACCCAGGTCGACTTCAATCTGCCGGAACGATTCGGCGCGTTCTACATCGACGCCGACGGCTCGAAGAAGGCGCCGGTCATGGTGCACCGGGCGATCTGCGGCTCGATGGAGCGCTTCATCGGCATTTTGATCGAGCATTTCGCCGGCAACTTCCCGCTCTGGCTCGCCCCGGTGCAGGCGGTGGTGACCACCATCACCTCGGAAGGCGACGACTACGCCAAGGTGGTCGCCGCCGCCGCGCGGCGGGCCGGCCTGCGCGTCGAGATCGACCTGCGCAACGAGAAGATCAACTACAAGGTCCGCGAGCATTCGCTGGCGAAGATCCCGGCGCTGCTGGTCGTCGGCAAGAAGGAAGCCGAGACCCATTCGGTCTCGGTGCGCCGGCTCGGCAGCGAGGCCCAGAAGGTGCTGCCGACCGATGAGGCGATCGCAGCCCTGGTCGAGGAGGCGACGCCGCCGGATATCAGGCGGATGCGGGACGTCTGAACAGGCGCTCAGGACATGCGCGACGAATAACGATTGGCGTCCGCCGAGTTCGCAATGCTTGAAGCCCGAGACACAGGTCTCGGGCTTGTCGTCCACGGCGTCATCGCAGATTCGGAAACGGCGTGGCGCTCATCGGCGATGAAATCTCGGCCATAGCGCGGCGAACAGCGCGGCGCCAACACCGGCCTGTCAGATGATCGGGTTTTTGGTCCCCTCGTCGGTCTGCGCGAATTTAACGGTCGACACCGGCCAGCGGCCTTCATGGCCGCGGATCGCCAGCCGCAGGCCATGCCATTCATCCAGGAACACGTTCTCGATCGTTCCCGCCTTGCCGTCGCTCAGCACCACGGCCTTGCCGACGAGCTCGGTCTGAGCCTGCTCGAATTCGCGAAGAATCGTCAGCGCGCGCGTCTTTGCAAAAACCATGCGACTCCGTCAGTCTGCTGGATGAGGGATCGCTGCTTTGCGACGGCCATGGCGCCGGGCGCCGATCTGGCCAGAGGGGGTGTTACTCAGCCTTGCGGGCCTGCGCAACCCATTGGGCGGACCTGGGCCTGCTGCGCGCCGAAACGTGAAATGACGCGAGGCGCGGCCCTGCTGGCGGCGAATGCCCTGAGATGCGGACGGCGGCGTGATGATTTTTCACAATCGGTCTAAACCCGCTTTCGCCGGCCCCGCCACGTCCTTATCTCTGTGGCACGGCCAACCCTTCGTCATGAAAGAGACTGACTTGCCCGACGCTCTCGACCTGCTGAAATCCCGCCGCTCGGTGAAACCGCGCGAGATGACCGGCCCCGGCCCCTCGCCCACCGAGCTCGACACCATCCTCACCATCGGCGCGCGGGTGCCCGATCACGGCAAGCTCGCGCCCTGGCGCTTCATCGTGTTCGAGGGCGATGCCCGCGGCCGCGCCGGCGACATCATCGCGAATGTCTTCGCCAGGAAGAACCCGCAGGCCACCGCCGCCGAGATCGAGGTCGAGAAGAAGCGGCTGACCGATGCGCCCTTGGTGATCGGCATCGTCAGCTTCACGCGACCGCATCCAAAGGTGCCGCCGTGGGAGCAGGAACTGTCCGCCGGCGCCAGCGCGATGAACCTCGTCACCGCGGCAACCGCGCTCGGTTACGGCGCGTGCTGGCTGACCGGCTGGTTCGCGTTCGATCGCGACGTGCTCGACGGGCTCGGCCTGAAGGGCGACGAGAAGCTCGCCGGCCTGATCCATATCGGCACGCCGTCAAAGCCGAGCGAGGACCGCCCGCGGCCGCAGCTTTCGGAGATCGTCACGCGGTTTTGACGCCATGTTTGGCATTGGAACTTCAGACAAGCCAATTCTCGACCTTCAGTCCACGGACGCGTTTGAACTCACCGACATTGGCCGTCACGATCGTGGCGCCCGTCGTGCGGGCGTGGGCCGCGATCAGCAAGTCGTTGCCGGCGATCGGCTTGCCGGCAGCTTCGAGTTCGGCACGGATGTTACCGTAATCCGCATCGGTGGGACCATCGAACGGCAAGATGGTGATCTCACCGAGCAGGTTTTCAATCGCCTCAACTAATCGGCTTGAGCCGTTTTTTGCGCAGCCGTACCGCAGCTCCGCCGCCACGATGACGCTGGTACAAATGTTGTCGTCGCCGATCCGCGCGATCTGCTTTGCGGCTTTTCCCTTCGGGTTTCGGATCAGGTCGGAGAGAATATTGGTGTCGAGCATATAGAGAGTCAAAGCTCCCTCTCCGGGCCAGGAATGGGATCGTCGATTTCGGGAAATTCGTCCAGCAGCGGCTTCATCGTCTCGAGAAGCGCAGTGAGACCGCGCTTGCGCACCGGCTCGATGACCAGGCGGTCGCCATCGCGACGCATGATCGCCTCACTTCCCGGCAGTTCGAACTCGACGGGAATGCGGACCGCCTGGTTGCGGCCATTGCGGAACAATTTCACATGCCGTTGCTCGGACATCGCAAGACTCCCTTGGCATATGCCAATAACATATGCCAGGGCGAACCCGACTGCAAGGCCGTCGTCTCACGCCGCCCGCGTGGCGCGGCCGCCGAAACGGGACAATAGCTGTTCGATTTCGGCGGCGGGCCTGGCCGCGCTGAACAGAAAGCCCTGCACCTCGTTGCAGCCCTCGGCGCGCAGCCAGTCGAGCTGGTCGACGGTTTCCACGCCTTCCGCGGTCGTGGTGATGTTGAGGCTGCGGCCGAGCCCCGAGATCGCCCGCACGATCGCGACGCAATCGGAGCGCGCCGCCAGGTCCTTGATGAAGGAACGATCGATCTTGATCTTGTCGAACGGAAAGCTGCGCAGATAACTCAGGCTGGAATAGCCGGTGCCGAAATCATCCATCGAGATGCTGACGCCGAGCGCGCGCAGCTGGTGCAGGATGGTGAGGTTGGCCTCGGTCTCCGCGAGCAGCAGCGATTCGGTGATTTCGAGCTCGAGCCGCGTCGGCGACAGCCCGGATTGCGCCAGCGCGGAGATCACGACCTGGACCAGGTTGCGGGAACGGAACTGCACCGGCGACAGGTTGACCGCGACCTTCACCTCGGGTGGCCATTTCACCGCCTCGCTGCAGGCCTCGCGCAGCACCCATTCGCCGATTGCGACGATCAGCCCGATATCCTCGGCGACCGGAATGAACTCCGCCGGCGAGACCATGCCCTTGTCAGGGTGCCGCCAGCGCAACAGCGATTCGAAACCCGAGATCCGGTCGCTCGCGATATCGACCAGCGGCTGATAGTGCAGCTCGAATTCGCCGTTGGCGAAGGCGCGGCGCAGATCGAGCTCCATGTCGCGGCGCTGCTGCGCCTTGCGGTCCATCTCCGGCTCGAAGAAGCGGTGCACGCCGCCGCCATCCTGTTTCGCGCGGTACAGCGCCAGGTCGGCGTTGCGCATCAGTTCCTCGCTGCTGGTGCCGTCGCCGGGCGACATCGCGATCCCGATCGAGGCGCCGATCACCACCTCGTTGCCGTCGATGTCGTAGCTCGCGCTCAGAATCCTGATCAGCCGGGCGGCGAAATCGCTGGCCTCGTTCGGCGAGACGTCGGAGCCGAGGATGACGGCAAATTCGTCGCCGCCGAGCCTTGCGGCGAGGTTGTCGCCGCGAACCTGCGAGCGCAGCCGGTCGGCCACCAGCCGCAGCAGGCGATCGCCCACGGGATGACCGAGGGTATCATTGACGTTCTTGAACAGATCGAGATCGAGGCAGAGCACGGCGAGCCGCTTGTTGTTGCCGGACTGCCTGCCCTCCAGCGCGAGCTTGAGGCGCTCCTGATACAGCTCCCGGTTCGGCAGGTCGGTCATGCCGTCATGATGCGCCATGTAGGCGATGCGGGCCTCGGCCTTGCGCCGCTCGGTGATGTCGACGACGGCGACCAGATAGCCGTCGCGGCCCTCGAAGGCGACGCGGCGGCCGAAAGTCAGGACCTGGATCTCGCTGCCGTCGGCCTTGAGATGCCGCCAGTCGCGGGTGGCGTGAAAGGCCTCGCCGATCTGCCGCAGCGCCTCGCCATGGCTGACCCATTCGTCTTCCGGCCAGATCTGGCGCAAGGTCATGGCCAGAAATCTCTCGCGGCTATAGCCGTAATGGGCGACGGCTGCGTCGTTGACGCCGAGAAAGCCGTTGGTCTCTGCGTCGAACACCCACATCGGCATCGGATTGTTGTCGAACAGCAGCCGGAACGAGGCTTCGCGCCGCTTCAGCGCGGTGACGTCCGAAATCGTCAGCGCGACGATATCGCCGAACGCGGTCGCGCCCAGCCGCAGGCAGCGATCGTCGCTGTCGATCTCGAATTGATCCCGGCCGCCATGCGCGACGACCTCGAGCAACCGGTCGATCACCGCTGCCGAACACAACAGATGGCCGCCTTCGCGCAGCCTGTGCCATTGCAGCCGTTCCGGCGCCAGCTTGAGCAGTTTGGCCGCGCCCTGATTGTGGTGAACGATCTGGAAGTCGAACGGCGTCCTGTGCGCATCGCGCAGCGTGGCGAGCGACAGCACGCCCTCCTCGGTGGTGGAGAAGATCGCATCGAGCAGGTTATACTGCGCCTCGCGCGCGTTGACATAGGTGCCGACCAGCGTGGCGCCCCAGCGCGACGCCGTTGGCAGCGCCAGCACGTCATAGGTCCGCACCATGCCGTCGCGCACGCAATGCGCCGTCGCCAGATAGGGCCGGCCGCTGGCCAGCGCGTTGCCGGCGGCCTCGCCGAGCACGGTGGCGCAATCCGGCGCCAATTCGCTCAATGGAACGTCGCAGCGCTCGTCGCCCAGCCATTGCTGGACATAGCGGCCGCTGCGCGACACCTCGAGCGTTCCGTTCTTGGTCTTCGGCAGCACGATGTGATCGGCCAGGCGGCCGAGGCTGCCCAGCATCACGTCCTCGTAACGCGGAAGTCCCTCGCCGGGCCGGACGGCGGCCTGCCATTTGCGCTGCAGGATCGGCAAGTCATCGAAGATTTCGGGGTTGAGTTTCTTGTCCGGTTTCCCGGATGTCTTCTTCGCGCGCTTGCTTGCAACCATGACCGACCCCGTGCCGGGCTTTCTGCCCGGTGGCAGCAAAGCGGGGCCGGCTTAATGACCCGTAAAAATACGGGGATCCGCGCGGCAAACCGGCGATCGTGCCGGCTTTAAGTCGCGTCATGGTTAGCCGGCGTTCAGGATTGTGACAGCGATAGTGAAACGATGAAACGCATCCGTCATGCGCCGGCCGCCAGCGTAGGCTGGTCGGGTCCGGACTCTGGTCGGCGGCGGCTTCGGGCAGCGAAAGGCTTGCTCGATGTCGGGCATACCCCGATAGCGCGCCCCGCGTTTTGCATCGCAGAGAAACTTCGCTATGTGCCAACAGACGACATCAACGCGCCTGCACTATTCATGCGAAAATCCTGCGCACAAGAAAGCCAAATAGGATGAGGAAGACTATCCAAAGAGCGACGCCGACATGAACTCGGCGAGTCCTCAACTGGAAAACAGCAATCTTTGCCTGGACGTTCTGGGGAAGCCCTTCAAGTACCTTTGCGCTACTGGCAAACTGGGGCGATTGAATATGCCACGCAAACCACAGGAACCCGACTCTGTCTAGCTGTTCTCCCGTGAGCTTGTATATCTTGTATATCCGCCAATACATCAAGAGCAGGTAGCATCCAACGAAGATGACGCTCGCGACAAAGACACACTCGTAGAGGACTTGAAACATTTTCATTGTGCGGTGGACTCGCGGCGCACGTTGCGACGCCAAGTCTATGCCTTTTCGACCGTCGAAATATGACGGCTATGGGTCAAGGGCGGCTATCGCTGGCGGCGGATGGCACGGTCGGTGTACCCACAGCTCCGGAACTTACCACGGAGTTTCAGACCATTCAGATTGGCTGAATCGCTCGTCCTAATGCGCGACCACCTCGACCTCGCCGTCGACGCCGTTCACGACGTTGAAGGCCCGCTCGTAGACCTTGCCCTCGTTCTTGGCGATCGCGCGGTACTCGCCTTCGGACAGCACCACGCGGGGGAATGCGCCGATCGATTCCTTGACGACGTCGCCGCCCGGCGTGATCACCGACCAGGCGGTGTTGGCGAGCGCCTCGCCGCCCTGGTCCGAGACCAGTTTCAGCGTGATCACGGCGGCGCGATGGGTCACGGTCACGTCGGTCAGCTTGCCGGCCTGCACGCGGATATCGGAACGCACCACGGAATTGGCGTCGCCATAGTCGGACACGATGTAATAGATGCCCTCGGGCAGCAGCACGACATCGCCGGCGGTGACGTTCGGCAGCAGCGGCGGGCGCTCGGTGGTCTCGAACTGGCTGCCCTTGTAGATCGCGAATGAAATCTGGTTGGTCGGAATCTTGCTGGTGCCGACGCGGCCTTCGATGCGCAGGCCGCCGGCCGGAAGCAGGAAGGATTCGCGGTCGGTCTCGGCCTTCAGCGTCACCGCGCGCACCGCGCTGACCATGCCGAGCGAGACATGGACCACGTAATTGCCCGGCGGCAGCACGATGTTGGGGCTGGCGCTGTGCTCCTCGCGCAGCATTTTGAAGGTGCCGGTGTCGTCCGGCCGATCCGGAAACACCCGCCAGACCAGCCCGCCATTGATGGCGGGCAGATCCTTGCCGTAGCGCGCCGACAACGCCAGCAC
>NZ_JBAURI010001062.1:0-6219 GCF_049581145.1 Bradyrhizobium sp. | reverse complement strand
GAATTCACCATCGACCCCGTCATCCTTGAACTGCTTCCCGAGCAAGGCAGCGTCGAGCTGCAGCGCGACGCTGCCGGCAAGGTGCATCATTTTCACACCCATCCCGTCGATGAAATTCTGGTGGTGATCCGCGGCAGGCTGAACTTCATGTGGGATGGCGGCGAGCGCATCTGCGGTGCCGGCGATACCATCCTGTTGCCCGCCGGCACGCTGCACCAATCCGAGGCGCTGGAGGGGGGCGCGATTTACGCGATCGCGACACGCCCGCCGGCCTCGCTTCCGGCCAGCAGCTAGACGCGCCACGTATTCGGACAAAGGCCATTCAAGACAACGGATGGTCGGGCGAGGTGGATGGCGGATCGGCCGCAAGCCGCTCCACGAGGTCGATGACCTCACCGCGCTTCCTGGGTGACAATTTGAGGAAGGCTTTCAAAAGCCGCAGACTTTCGACGGTTTCGCTCGATGGAGTTCCGAGCTTCTTGTGCAGCTCCGCAATAAATGTGGGATTTTTCATCTCGCACCTTTCACAGGGAACGGTAATGGCATTTGTCAGCAAACGTGAAGGCCTGGCGCGTAAGATCGACACTGCAGCGATTGAGGCTGAAAGCCTCGGCCTTACCACGGCTACCTTGATTCTTCGAATGGCACGCCTGGAGATTGACCGGGCCGAACCCGACGAGGTTGAAAGTATGCCAAGGAACAACTGTCGCAGCAAGCCCAACTGACCGGCCGACCGTCGCATGGCAGGATTTGAGCGGCATGGCACTCAAATGACCTGTAGAGGAATCAGCGGATCGGCGGTCGAGGCTGCTGAATTTATGATCAGGCGCTCGATTCGTCCGCTCCAGCCTTGGGTGGCAGGATGGGAACAGGGAGGCGTGGCAGCGGGAACGGTCTGCTTCCATCCCTCAGGGATCGACGGCTGCAGGATACGCGATGCGGACTTACTATTTCAATACCAAGGACGGTATTCCAGCCCGGTGCAGGACGGCATTGGAGTTTCCTACGCCTGGCGGGGCCATCGAGTACAGCAGGGAGCTCGCGCGACGGCTACGCCACGATCCCCGCATCCAGGATCGTACGCTCTCGATCGTCGTCGTGGACGAGAGCGGGGCCGAGGTTCATTGCGAGCCGGTGCATCCTGACGCACAACACGCCGATCAGGCCGGCGACAAGCCGCACTGATCTCCGACGCACCGGTCTCCCTGCCCGTCCGGCACCGCTATTTCGGCGCGGCATCCTTCGACAGCATCGCAACCGCTTCCTGCACCGTCGTCATGAATTGAGCGGGAAAGATGATGGTCGAGTTCTTCTCGACCGAGATTTCCGCCATCGTTTGCAGCGTCCGAAGCTGTAACGCCACCGGATGTTGCGTGATGATGTCGGCGGCCTCGCCAAGCTTGACGGCGGCCTGATACTCGCCCTCCGCGGCAACGATCTTGGCGCGCCGTTCGCGCTCGGCCTCGGCCTCCCTGGCCATCGCCCGCTGCATATTATCGGGCAATATGATGTCCTTGATCTCCACCGCGGTGACCTGCGTCCCCCAGGGCTCGGTGTGCAGATCGATCACGTTCTTGATCTGATCGTTGATGCTGGAGGTGTCCGACAGCAGTTGGTCGAGGCTGAAACGTCCGACCACGTTGCGAACCGTGGTTTGACTGATCTGGTTGATGGCGTTGTAGACGTTTTCGATGGCGATCACCGCCCGTTCCGGATCGGTGATGTGGTAGTAGGCGACGGCCGCGATATCGATCGAGACGTTGTCCCTGGTGATGATCTTCTGCGAGGGGATCTGCATCGTGACGGTGCGCAGCGACACACGGACCATCTGCTGTATCGGAACGAAGATCACGGTCAGCCCGGGCCCACGCACACCGGCAAAACGCCCAAGCAGGAATACCACACCGCGTTCATACTGCTTCAACACGCGAAACGAGACGAGCACGTAAAGGATGATCGGGATGGCGAGAAAGGAAATCCAGTCCATTGTATCCTCCGCGGCAAGCCCGCTTCCGGGGCGATGCCGCTCCATCCATACGAAGGTTGGCCGCACCGGCGCAATAGCTGAGCGACCCGCTTTGCGGCCTTGGCGAGGCGGTTTGCGGCCCGGGCGGGCGTCATATTGCGGTCGCATCGCGGCCAGGGATCGCCCATTGCATGATAATCATCCTGCAAAATGCCGGGCCGGGATGACTTTTCCGTCGTGCACGGAAGCAGCTTCGCTCGCTTCGAGCGATCAACACCAGGTAGCCCTGCAATCGTCGCGGGCCCGCCGACACTTCTTCAATTGCTATCGCCAGAAATTCCGCAGCGCGCCGGCGAATTCCTCCGAGCGTTCCCAGGGAAAGAATAGCTTCGCGCCCTCGAGCTCGATAACTTCGCGCGCGCCGGGAATCGCGCCGCGCAGCCAATACGCCCACTTGACGGGGAAAAAGTCGTCGGAAGTGCCCCAAACTATCAACGTCGGAGCCTGCAATTGGCGCAGCGAAGGGGCAACAGCCACGGTCTGCCGATTGTCGAACGATGCAATAAATCGTTCGAGATTGCGCGTCGATGCCTCGTCTTCGAACAGCGGCGCGAGCCAGGTCCGAAAATCCGCCGCTTCGAGCCGATCCGGATGTTCGAAGCCGGCTGAAAAGCTTGCCCTGGCAAAGGCCACGTCTTCGAGCATGCGGCGGCCGAGCGGACCGACCCCCCCTTGCTTGGCCAATCGATGCAGCGGTACGGCCTGCTTCGGCGGCCAGTTGTCGTGGGTATCACAATCGGTCAGCACAAGGCTGCGGATCATATTCCGATGGCGCGCCGCGAATATCTGCGCGATGCCGCCGCCGCTGTCGTTCGCAACGACATCGACCTGGTCCAGGTTCAAGGCGGCGCAAAAGGCGGCAAGCATCGCGGCCTGCGTGTCGAAGGAAAGATCCTGATCGATTCCGGCGCGACTTGCGCCATGCGCGAGGATATCGATCGCGATGCAGCGCCTGACTCCGGCAAGCCGCTCAATCAGCGGATCCCAGAGATGGCCGTTGAGCAGGACGCCATGAACGAACAACGCCGCGGGGCCAGAGCCTGCCTCCCGATAGGCGATGTTTCCAAAGCTGGTCGCCGCGTATTGATAGGGAATAGCAGAGAAAGACTGATTGTTCTGCATCTCGGTTTGCCTTTGGTGGGGATGGGCGGGATGGCCGTGCGCGCCGCCGCGAACGCGCTTTTGGGCGGCTCACGCTGTGCCGCGCTGATCCAGTACGAGCGACGCGACTGCCAAAACAAGGCCAACCGTGTCGACGGCATAGAGCGCGAGGATCGTGGGGCCATAGCCTGCGGTACCCCCATTGAGGACAAGGCTGACCAGGCGACCCGCGAGCAGACCGCCATAGACGGCAAACATGATCACGAACGAGGTTTGGCGGGTGAGCAAGCCGCACAGCGAAGCCAGGCAGACCGCACCGATTGCCAGGAAGAAGCCGGAATATTGCGCCCTCACCTCATTGAGACCCCCGGGATCGACGATCGCGAGTCCCAACCGTCCAGCAAAACTGTCCGGCGCCGTCGCACTGGTCCAAGCCGTCGACAGGCAGAACAGGACGTTGACAACGAGGACGGCGGTTCCGAAGGAGAACGGCATGACCAAGCCTTTCCGGATGGGCAACGAATGCAATAGAATGAACGAGCTGCCGCAGGGTCGGTCGGAAACAACATAATTCAATTATGTCACGTAATACGATTACGTCAAGGGCATCGTGTCCAAGTCGCGCAAGGAACAAAATTTCGAGGCGACCCGCGCGGCGTTGATGGCGGTCGCGCGCAAGCACTTCGCGCGCACCGGCTACTCCGAGGCGGAAATCGCGGAAATCGCCGCCGAGGCACGCGTGACGACGGGCGCGGTCTATCACCATTTCGCGAGCAAGAAGGGACTGTTCACCGCGGTTGCGGAAGACCTGGAAGGCGAGATCGCGCGGGCTGCCGCTTCGGTCGCCGGCGACGAGCCCTGGCAACGCCTGCGGCTCGGGTTCGAGAAGCTGATCGACCTCTGCGCCGCTCCCGCCGTACAGCGCATTATTTTCGTCGAAGCCCCTCAGGTCATCGGACCGGAGGCCTGGCGAAAGATCGAGCTGCAATACGCGTTCGGAGCGTTGCGGAAGGTGCTTGCTTCCCTGCGCGAAGCCGGCGTCATCAAGCCCTACCCCGTCGATCTGATCGCGCGCACGCTGCTTGCGCTACTGCACGAGACGGCAGCCGAAGTGTCCCGCTCAAAGCACGATCCAGCCGTTCGCGCCCAGATTAGTGAAATGGTGACCGGTGTATTCGACGTCTTCCTCGCGCGCCCGCGCATGTGAAAGGCAAGACCGCGACCATCGGCCGCGCGGTCAACACGGACCCCCATGGCTTCGCGTTGGCAATTCCCCGATCATCTACCAGATCAGCGGCACGAGGCGATGAATTACCCTGCGCTGATAGTCGCGATAACCCGGCAGATTGAGAGCCAAAAACCTCTCTTCGTCCAGCAGCCGCCATATGACCATCGGAACGAGCGCGACGACCACGAGGACACCCCACCACGAGCCCAGGGCGAGCGGTATGCCGAGCAACATCAGCAGCGCCGCCGCATACATGGGGTGTCGGACCCAGGCATAAAGACCGGTCGATATTACGCTCTGATCCGCGGCCGATTCGATCGTCGACGATGCAAAGCTGTTGGCCCTGAAGACGAAGAAAATCCCGAGCCAGCCCGCCAGCACGAGGACGTCGCCGGCAATCGCCGCATAGGATGGCATGCGAGACCAGCCGAGGCGGTGATCGATGGCGGGCACGACCAGAAGACCGAGGAAACCGAGCGAGGTGAACGACATGATGATCTTCTGGACCGGCTCCTTCTCTGCGAAGGGGCCGCCGCTCATCCGGCGCGCCAAAAGTGCCGGATCATACTTGACGAGATAAAGCGTGATTGCGAGCGACGCCGAGAAATAGACCGCGAGGAAGACCCAGGCCTGCCAGTAGCGCAGCGTGCCGGCCGTCGCGAACAGCAGCGACGCCATCACGACAAACAGGATCGCCAATCCGGCGAAGCCTTTCCCGTAGAGCGAATTCATCCGGCGATCCTAGCACGTCCTGACGCGACCGATCGCGGAAGCTGGACCCGGCCGGGCGCCGCTACTGCTGCTGCTTCTCCCAGAACGACAGCAGGCCCTGTGAGGCCGAGCCGCCGATCACGCAGGGAATGCCGATCTCGACCTGCCCAAGCGCCGCGGCCGAGACACAGCCGAGCGCGACGGCGCCGACCCCGACCTGGCCCCAGAAGTCGAGATCAGCGCCGAAAAACACATCGATCATCCGCAGGATGTATTACGTGCCGGTCAGATTGTCAAAGCTCAGGTGCTCGCCGTTGATGCGGAGAAGCGACAAATCAAGCTCAGCATGAAGCAACTGGTTCCCACTGGCCTCGGCGAGTACCTGGAGGAGCACAAGCAAGGCGACGTCGTGTCGGGTCGCGTCGTGGAGCAGGGTACCGAGACTGCCGTCATCGAACTCGGCGATCGCATTCGTGCGAACTGCAAGCTTGCATCCGCTGCGGCACAGCCCGCAGCGAGCCAGGGTACTTCCGGTGCGGACCTGTCCGTCTTAACGTCCATGTTGCAGGCGCGCTGGAAGGGTGGCGCCGCTCCTTCATCGAAGCAGCCCGAGCCGCTGTCAAAAGGCCAGATTCGCAGTTTTCGAATTGTGAAGCTCGACCGTACTACCGAAAAGATTGAGCTGGAATTAGCCTGACCCCTCGGGCAGGCGCATGCAACAAAAGGGCATGGCGGATCGCCATGCCCTTCGCGATTGAACGAATTTTTGCGGACGAAGTCTAGAACATGTTCCACAGGAACTGGTTATAAACGTCGTGGTGGTATTGGACCTCAGGTACCTTGACAAAGGTCCCCAACAGGCGAGCACAACGATCCGCCGCCGCCTGTTTCAGGTCTGCATACCGTCCCTTGACGTCGGCCCCCAACAGCTTGGTTGTCCAAGCAGAGCTACGAAAATCCTCAATGGCCGTATAAACGTTGTCCGGAAGATATCGTTCGGCCTGGCGCAGGTTCTTCACGGTTGATTTGTTGCCCTGTAGCCCCGACCGGAAAATTGAATACAGAACCAGGTACGGATTGGCATCCGGGCTGACCGACCGAATTTCGACGCGTGCGCTCTTTTCGTTGCCGATCGGAATTCGAATCATCGAGC
>NZ_JBAURI010001061.1:0-11108 GCF_049581145.1 Bradyrhizobium sp. | reverse complement strand
GTTGATCTTGGAGCCGGTGACGAGGTTGGCGACCTTCTGCTCCTCGAGCACCTTCCAGTCGATGAACTGCTCGATATCGGGATGATCGACGTCGAGGATCACCATTTTCGCCGCCCGGCGCGTGGTGCCGCCCGACTTGATGGCGCCCGCGGCGCGGTCGCCGATCTTGAGAAAGCTCATCAGGCCCGACGACTTGCCGCCGCCGGACAGCCGTTCGCCTTCACCGCGCAACTTTGAAAAATTCGAACCGGTGCCGGAGCCGTATTTGAACAGCCGCGCCTCGCGCACCCAGAGGTCCATGATGCCGCCCTCATTGACGAGGTCGTCCTCGATGCCCTGGATGAAGCAGGCGTGCGGCTGCGGATGCTCGTAGGCCGATTTGGATTTGGTCAGCTTGCCGCTTCTGTAGTCGACGTAATAATGGCCCTGGCCGGGACCGTCGACGCCATAGGCCCAGTGCAGCCCGGTGTTGAACCATTGCGGCGAGTTCGGTGCCACCATCTGCCTGGCCAGCATGTAGCGCAGCTCGTCGTTGAAGGCCTGCGCGTCGTCCTCGCTGGTGAAATAGCCGCCCTTCCAGCCCCAATAGGTCCAGCAGCCGGCGAGGCGATCGAACACCTGCCTGGCCGAGAGCTCGCTGGTGTAGCGCTCAGATTCGGGCAGCGCAGCCAGCGCCTCGGCGTCCGGCACCGAGCGCCACAGCCAGGACGGCACGGTCTCCTCCTCGACCTTCTTCAGGCGGGTGGCGACGCCGGCCTTGCGGAAATATTTCTGCGCCAGCACGTCGGAGGCGACCTGCGACCAGAACTCGGGCACCTCGACATTCTCGAGGCGAAACACCACCGAGCCGTCAGGGTTGCGGATCTCCGATGTCGTCAATCTGAAATCAATGCCGGCATAGGGTGACTGGCCTTGAGTGGTGTTGCGGCGTTCGATTCGCATTGGTCGTGCCCCGTCTTCTTGGCCGCTGGCCGCATCTTGCGGATCTGGCGGCTTCATTTCCATTGAGCGAACCTTCCTGGACCGCGGGCAAACCGCGGTCAGACCGTTCGCAAGCGCAGACCGGTGAACCCGGCCCAATCTCTCTCCAGGCGACATCGAAAGATCGATCTCGCCCCGGCACGTCCCCCCAGAGAAACCTGCGGGCGAAACCCGCCAGCTTCTCTTTGGTTTCGTGCGTCCAACGCCCCCACGCTTCGGGCCCTTGCCGGCCTCTCCCGCGGTGTCTCCGAACCCGACGCCAGGGCACACAAGCCCTGCACCCGTTGCCTCGACCGGCCGACGGAGTGGTCATTTCGGAACCCTTTGGGAGCGACCGGCGGGGACCCAGACACACTCGCGCCGAACAGAGGGGAAGCTAGGACGACTCCGTCGCGCCCGTCAAGGATTAGTACGAGTTCCTGAATCAAACACTAAATATGGTGGAAATCTCGGGAAAACAGGGGCCAGCGCCGCGCCTGTCTGGGCCGTAACTATCGGTGAGTCCTGCGGGATTCCCAAGGGAAAAAATTGTGCGGGGCGGCAGCCGGACGACTTCCCCCGTTGTTCACAGGGCAGGCTCGGGCCCGTACCCGGCCGGGCGTGTGAGTCCGGGCAGCCATGTCTCACAACCGGCTTGTGCCGCGATGGGCGAGGGGCAAGGACCTTCCCGATTCTCGCGCCGATGTCTCCCACCGGCTTCTTGCCGCCGCGGTGATCAGGCGGCCAGCGGCATGGTGATGACGAAGCGCGCGCCGGGCCAGTCGCGGTCGACACCGAGCGTGCCGCGCAATTGCTTGACCAGCAGGCCCACCACCTGCATGCCAAGCCCCTGGCTCGCATCGAGATCGAAATCGCCGGGCAATCCTGGGCCGAAATCGGACACCGTGACGCGCAATCGCGCGTCGGTGAAGCCGACGTCGATCAGGATCGGACATTCCGCCGATGGCTTGGCATATTTCAGCGCATTGGTGACGAACTCGACCACGATCAGGCCGAGCCAGATCGCCTGTTCGGCCGGAATATCGGCCGTGATGGCGCGGACCCCGATCAGCGAGCGCAGCTCCTCCGGCAGCGAAAACGCCGCCACGTCGTCGCACAGCTCGCGCAGATAGCCGCCGATCGGCAGCCGGCTGCAGGCCTGCGATTTGTAGAGGCGTTCGTGGACGCGAGCCACCACCAGGACCTGGTTGGCGGCCTGCGCCAGGAGATTGCGCGTGGTGTCGTCATAGCCCAGGCGCTGCTGCTGGAAGGTCATCAGGTTGTAGACCAGCCCCAGGCTGTTGCGCGCGCGGTGATCGACCTCGCGCATCATGATGTCCTTGGCGGCGAGCTCACGGTCTTTTTCGGAAAGCCTGAGGTCGCGCTCGCGCACCACGCGGTTGAGCGATTGCGCGGCCATCACCACCAGCAACGTGATGATGGCGGCGGACAGGCACAGCGTCGGCAGCAACAGCCTGAACAGCCTGTCGGCCCGCGCCGAGCGCGCTTCCAGCAGTGCATCCTCGTGTCTGCGCATCTCGCCGATCAGCAGCGAGATCTGGCCGGCATCGGCCGACAGCAGCGGCGCCAGATTCCGTCCGACGCCGGAGTCCGGATCGGAGGCCGCGACGCGGTCGATCAAGTCGAGATAGTGATCTGACAATTCCGACAGTCGGGCCAACAGCTCCTGCTGATGCGGACCGTCGGCGATCAGGTGAACAATCCCGTCAATATCCATGCGGATGTTGTTGCGGATGACGATGAAGCGAAGCCCCTCGTTGGGATCGCGGCTGACCCGTTGGGCTTCGGTGACCTGTTGCAGCTCCAGGAGATCCCAGACAACCTTGTCGACCGCGAGCTGCACCTCACGCGTACGCAGCACCCAGGCCCGGGCGTCGTTGGAGCGTTCGGTGACCAGGATGCTCAGCGTGAGGCCGGCAAGGGCCAGCACGATGATGGCGGCGAACTGGACCAGCGTGCGGCGGCCCAGCAGCCAGCGCGAGACGCCTGGTCCGGTCGTTGCCAAACGCAAGGCGCTGACAAGCATCGTGTGATCGCCCTTCGTTCTGACCCGAAACACCTGCGAATCGCGCATCCACGTCAAAATAGAATCACGGGAAGCCCCGAGATTCCAGCCTAAATATCTGGACTCGTTGGGAAAGTGCTCTTTCTGCACGCTACCGTGCGCGGAGCCGAGCCAGCGGCCTGGCAGATCGGGACCGGTCGCGAAGGACGCCAGTTTCAGGCGCGCGGCGAGGGATGCTCCGCCGGCGGATGGGCCGGCTTGTCTTTCGACGGCCGCTTCACGGCTTCGCGCCAGCCCTGGAACGTCACGTAGAGCATCGGCACCAGGAAAATGCCGATCGAACTCGCCGCCAGCATGCCGCCGAACACCGCGGTGCCGACGGCCCTGCGGCTGATCTGCGCCGCGCCGGTGGCGATCACCAGCGGCAACAGACCCAGGATGAAGGCGATCGACGTCATCATGACGGCACGGAAGCGCATCTGCGATCCCAGCACCGCGGCCTCCACGATCGGCATGCCGGCTTCACGCTGGTCCTTGGCGAACTCCACGATCAGAATGCCGTTCTTGGCCGCGAGCGCGATCAGCACCACGAGTCCGATCTGGCCGTAGAGATCGACGTTGAGGCCGGCGACCTTGATGGCGAGATAGGAGCCGAGCACGCCGACCGTCACCGCCAGCAAAACCGGAATCGGAATCATCCAGCTCTCGTAGAGCGCAACCAGGAACAAATAGGCGAACAGCACCGCGAGCCCCAGGATGATTCCGGTCTGTCCGGACGCCGCCTGCTCCTGGTAGGCCGTCCCGGTCCATTCGTAGGAATAGCCGGCCGGCAGCGTCGACTTGGAGAGCTGCTCCATGGCGGCGATCGCCGTTCCCGACGAGACGCCAGGCGCGGGTCCGCCGTTGATCGTCACCGAACGATAATTGTTGTAGCGGGTGATGACCTGCGGTCCGGTCACGATCCGCAGACTCGCGATCGAACGGATCGGCACCATCTCGCCCTTGCTGTTGCGCACATAGATCTGCCAGATGTCGGGAATGTCGCCGCGGTCGGCCGCCTCGCCCTCCACGTTGACCTGCCAGGTGCGGCCGAACATGTTGAAGTTGTTGACGTAGATGCCGCCGAGCGTGGCCTGCAGCGCGGTGAATACGTCGCTCATATTGAGGCCGAGGGCCTGCGCCTTGGCCCGGTCGATGTCCAGATAGAGCGATGGGTTGGTCGCCGTGAAGGTCGAGAAGACGCGGGTCAGCCGCGGGTCGCGGTTGGCCGCAGCCACCAGGCCGCCCATCACGCTGCCGAGCGCGGACGGATCCTGTCCCTCCAGCGCGTCGAGTTGATACTCGAAGCCGCCCGAGGTCGACAGCCCGATGATCGGCGGCAGGTTGAAGGGCAGGATGTTGGCCTGGCGAATCTGCGTTCCTTCGCCAAAGGTCCGCCGGATCGTCGCCTGCACGGACTCCGCCGCGCTCTGGCGATCCGCAAACGGCTTCATGCGCGCGACGATGAAGGCGGAATTCGGCTCGTTGCCGCCGTCGAGCAGCGAGAAGCCGATGATCGCGAGCACGTGCTCGATCTGAGGCATCTTCTTCAGCAGCGTTTCGACCTGCCTGGCGACTTGGCTGGTGCGCGCCACGGAGGCACCATCGGGCAATTGCACGGCGATGAAGAACGCGCCCTGATCTTCCTCGGGCAGAAATCCCGTCGGCGTGATCCGCGCCAAGCCGAACACGCCGCCGGCAAACACCAGCACCGCGACCAGGGACAGGACGGCGATCCGCAACGTCCGGCGCACGATGCTGGCGTAGCGGTCGCGAACCCAGTCGATGCCGCCGATGACGCGCCCCATGACGCCGCGCCGCGGTCCGGTGTGCCGCAGGAACACCGCGCAGAGCGCCGGCGACAAGGTCAGCGCGTTGAGGGCCGAAATCACCATGGCCGCGCTGATCGTGACCGCGAACTGGCGGAACAGCGTTCCCGAAATGCCGGGAATGAAGGCGATCGGGACGAACACCGAAAGCAGCACCAGCGAGATCGCGATGATCGGCGCAGTGATCTGCGCCATCGCTTTCTTGGTGGCCTCGGGCGGAGAGAGATCGGGCTCCTCTTCCATCACGCGTTCGACGTTCTCGACGACGACGATGGCGTCGTCGACCACGATGCCGATCGCGAGCACCATGGCCAGCAGCGACACGGTATTGGCGGAATAGCCGAGCGCCAGCAGCACCGCGAAGGCCCCGATCAGGCTGACCGGCACCGCGACGGCCGGAATGATCGTGGCGCGCAGGTTGCCGAGGAACAGGAACACGACGATCACGACCAGGACGAAGGCTTCGCTGAGCGTCTTCAGCACCTCCCTGATGGTGTCGGACACGAACGTCGTCGAGTCGTATTGAACGAGATAGGTCAGGCCCGGCGGGAAGCGCTCCGACAGTTTGCCGAGCGCGGCCTGCACCGCGTGCGCCGTCGTCACGGCGTTGGCGCCGGGCGCGAGATAGATGCCGATCGGGACGCCGGGATTGCCGTCGATCCGCGATTCGCTGTCCATGTTCTGCGCGCCGATCTCGACCCTCGCGACGTCCTTGATCCGGAGCACCGACCCGTCCGGATTGGCGCGGAGCACGATATCGCCGAACTGGGCCGAGGTGGTCAGGCGCCCCTGGGTCTGGACGTTGAACTGGAACTGCTGCTGATCGCTGATCGGGCGCGCGCCGATCCGACCAACCGGCGCCTGCACGCTTTGCGCGCGGATCGCCGCGATCACGTCCGATGGCGCGAGGTTGAGGCTGGTCAGCCGCTGGGTGTCGAACCAGATCCGCATCGAATAATTGAGCTTCGCAAACAGCGTCGCTTGCCCCACGCCGGGCGTGCGCGAAATCGCATCCAGCACGTTGATGATGGCGTAGTTGGTGATGAACAGCGGATCCTGTTTGCCGTTGTTGCTGTAGAGCACGATGAACTGCAGCACGGCCGACGATTTCTTCTGCACGGTCAGGCCTTGAGCCTGAACTTCGGTCGGCAATTGCGCGAGCGCGCTCTGGACGCGGTTATTGACGTTGACCGTATTGATGTCCGGATTGGTGCCGAGCGCGAACGATACGGTCAGCGTGTAGCTGCCGTCATTGCCGCTGGTCGACTTCATGTACAGCATCTTGTCGACGCCGACGACCTGCGCCTCGAGCGGCTGAGCGACGCTGGATTCCACCACTTCGGCGGAGGCGCCCGGAAAATTGGCCGTCACCGTCACCTGCGGCGGCACGATATCCGGGAACTGCGCGACCGGAATCTGCAACAGGGCAAGCGCGCCGGCGATGGTAATGACCAGCGCGATGACGATCGCAAGCCGCGGGCGGTCGACGAAGACGGAGGAGATCATGGAGCTGTGCCCGCGCTCTTCGGTCCGATGCCGTCGCTGTCCTGTTGCGTGCGTGGATCGTCCGCGGTGCCCTTCATGCTGGACTGCAGCAGCGCGCTCGCCGGTCCCGGCGACACCGGCTGTCCAGGCCGCACGCGCTGCAGCCCCTCGACAATCACCTTGTCGCCGAGCGCGAGGCCGTTGGTGACCGATGCGATGGTGGCGGTGGATTGCCCAAGCTCGATGCGGCGCTGTTCCGCCTTGTTGTCGGCGCCCAGGATGTAGACATACTCGCCCTGCTGGTCCGACAGCACGGCCGCCCGCGGGATCGCCAGCACCTCGACCGGCTCGACGCCCTCGAGCAGCACGGTGACGAATTCGTTGTCCGTGAGTTCGCGTACCGGGCCCTGGGTCTTGGACGGGGCATAGAGCGGGGGGTTGGGGATCGAGCCTCTGAGCGTGATGGTGTCGGTATTCTGCGCAATGGTGTTGTCGACGAAGTTCAATTGGCCGACCTTGTCGTAGAGGCGGCCGTCCGGCAAGCGGATGCGGATCACGACCGCCTTGAAACCGCCGCGCGTGGCGTAGCGTTCGCGCAGGGTCAGCGCCTCGCGCACCGAGACCGGGAAGGTCACGTACATCGGATCCTGGCTGACGATCGTGGTCAGAACGCCCGAGGTCGGCGAGACGACGTTGCCCTGGGTCACCGCGGTGCGGCCGACCTTGCCATCGATCGGCGAATGAATCTGGGTATAATCGAGATTGATCTGGGACAGATCGACCTGCGCCTGGGCGGCCTGAATCTGGGCTTCGAGGCTCTGCTGAGTGGCAAGCGCCGCATCGTAGGTCGATTGCTGGCCGGCCGGGCCGCCCAACAGGGTTTTCGCGCGCTCGGTGGTCAGCTTGGCGTTGACAAGGGTGGCCTGCAACTGCGCGACCTGTGCCTTCTTCGCCTCGAGATCGGCTTCGAACGGGCCGCGCTCGAGCTCGTACAACAGATCGCCGGTCTTCACCTCGGCGCCTTCGACAAAGTCCCGCTTTTCCAGAAAGGCGGTCACCCGCGCCACCACGTTGACGCGGTTGGTCGACTCGATCCTGCCCAAGAACTCGCTGGATTGGGTAATGGGCCGCTTCATGACATCCATCACGCCGACCGCCGGCGGTGCTGCTGGACCCTGCTGGGCCTGTGCCGGCACCAACGCTTCGATCGCGGCCAGCGCCAATGTGACGGCGCCCATGGTCCAGCCGATCGTCATTTTCGCAACGCTCATGGCCTAGGACCGACCATCTTGATGCGTCACCGTTGTCCGCCCGTGCCTTTCTCCCAAGCCAGACTGCATCTGCGTATCCGTCTCCATCGTTGAATCGCCGTTGCGGAAGATCATGGCGCAGCCGTCGTGCGGCGAAAATCGGCCGAATGAGGCATCCCGCCCGATACCATTGAGCAATGTCATGCTCGCGACGGTCGACGAAGCCCGTGGCGCCGAAGTCGCCAGCCCGATCACGGCGAGACACTCCGTATCAACGTCATGGCAATCGTCGCGCGATGCCGGAAATCGGTTATCTCACCGGGTCAAAGGTGGTGTCAACAAGCCCAGGCGCCGGCGGGCCCTGCCTGCGGGTCATCGCGCAGGTTCCTGTCACGCAAGTTTTTCTTGCCATTTTCTCTCGCCGATTCTTACGGCATTTTTTCTCGGCGTTGTCCGGCCCGGGTCCGGATCGCCCGCGGGGCGAAGTCCCTCGACCGCTTCCGGATTCATCGCCTCACGCGCTCATTCGGTCTGGTGCGTCAGGCGGTTCTGCTCGGCGGCTCCGGTCTGGACGGAATCGTCGAGCGCGAGGCGGATCATCTGCGCGAGCTGCGCCTTGCGGTAGGGCTTTGACAGCAGCAGCACGCCCTCGTCGAGCCGGCCGTGATGCACGATCGCATTCTCGGTATAGGCGGAGGTGTAGAGCACCCTGGTGCCGGGACGGCGTCGTGCCACTTCGTCGGCAAGCTGCGGGCCGTTCATGCCGCCGGGCATGATGACATCGGTGAACAACAGGTCGAAGCGCTGGCCGCGGTCGACATGCGACAGCGCTTCCCGACTGTCGCAGGCAGAGACCGTGTTGTACCCCAGGCTGCGCAGTTCGGAGATCACGAAGCGTCGCACCAGCTCATCGTCCTCGACGACGAGGATGGTTTCGTCTCCGGCGGAAATCGACGCGGGCTCGGCTGTCCGCGCTTGCACGGTGCCGGCGGTCGGGGGCAGATACAGCCGGATCGTGGTGCCGTGGCCTTCCTCGCTGTAGATCTTGATGTGGCCGCCCGATTGCTGCACGAAGCCGTAGACCATGCTGAGCCCGAGCCCCGAGCCCTTGCCGACCTCCTTGGTGGTGAAGAACGGCTCGAACACCCGGTCGCGGACGTCCGGCGGCATTCCGGTGCCGGTGTCGCTCACGGCGAGCATGACATAGGAACCGGGTACGACGCCGGGATTGGCCTGCGCATAGGCTTCATCGACCACGACGTCGTGGGTTTCAAACAGCAGCTTGCCGCCGCGCGGCATGGCGTCCCTGGCGTTGATCGCCATGTTGACCAGCGAATTCGCCAATTGGGCGGAATCGATGTGCGCGGTCGCGACCCCGGCTTCCAGCGCGGCCTGGATCTCGATCTGTTCGCCGAGCGTGGGGCGCAACAGCTTGGTGATGTCGAGGACGACGGCGTTGACGTCGACGTCTCGCGGCCGCAGCGGCTGACGGCGGGCGAACGCCAAAAGATGCTGGATCAGCTCGGTGCAGCGATCGGCGGCCTCATTGATCAGTCCGGCGGTTTCGAGCGCCTCCGGGCGGCCCTCGAGCTCGGCCATCAAGATCTCGGTCGTGCCGGTGATGACGGTGAGCATGTTGTTGAAATCATGCGCCACCCCACCGGTGAGCTTGCCGAGCGCCTCGAGCTTCTGGGCCTGCTGCAGCTTGCGCTCGATGTCCTGCACATCGCTGATGTCGTGGAACACGATGGAGGCGCCGCTGATCCGGCCGGCGGCGTCGCGCAAGGGACGGCCGCTGACCACGGCATGGACCGGTTTGCCGCCGTCCATCGGACGGACGACGACTTCCTTGCGGTCGACATGTTCGCCGCGCAGCGCGCGCGTCGACGGTCTCTCGTCGACCGTCAGCGCTGTCACCCCGTCGGGTCGGCAGAACGCGTTCCTGATCCAGAGATCGGCGATCGTCATGCCCGAGCCGTAGCCGAGCATCTGGGTCGCGGCCGGGTTCGACAGCACCACGGCGCCGTTGGTATCGATCACCAGCACCGCTTCGGCAATGCTTTTGAAGGTGTTTTCCAGCACGGAGGCCGAGTGCCGGACCACCTCCTGCTGCGCCTGCGCCACGGCTTGGCTGGCGCTCAACGAATCTTCCAATTTGCGGCGCGAGCGGTAGGCGCCGCGGATCATGATGAAAGCCAGGATCAGGATCAGCGCCACGCCGGCGAGATCGACGGCCAACAACAGGCTGCGGCTCGCCTTTGAAGCGGCGGTTCGAATGGCCAGCAGCCTGCGCTCCTCGGCGGTCATCCTGTCGAAGCTCGCGGTGAGCGATGCCATCACCGCGCGGCCCTCCGCCTTGGACATCAACTCGGCAACGGCGGCGGAATTGCCCAGGGAGTGGAGGCGAAGCAGCTCGGCGAGAATCGCGAGCCGGCGATCGATGACGCCCTCGATGCTGCGCAGTTCTGCCGTCTGACGCGGATCGTCGCTGATCGTCGCCAGCAGATCGGCAAATTCCGTGGGAATCCGGGCGTTTGCCGCGCGGAACTCGTCGATGAAAGCCTGATCGGAGGTGAGCGCGAAGCCGCGCGAGGCGCTTTCCGCGCCGCGGAGGAGCCGGCGCAAGTCCGAGATCTTGTTCAGGACGTCCAGCGTGTGATCGACCCAGGCCGCGTCACTGCGCGACTTGACGTCCATGCCGATTGACGCCGCGCTGATCAGCAGGAGAATGGCAAGCCCAATTCCGAGAGTGACGCGTTGCGACAACATCAAAACCCTATCGTCCTGCGAGACATGCGATCGCAGGCGAGTTGGCGAAGCGTCCGTCGACCGCCGTGCGGAACTGAGCGGGTACGAGCGGCTGCTGCAGCGCGAATGGCGCCGAGATCGAGCGTCATACGCTGTAGATTGGCATGCACACCTCGCGTCGTCGCGGCGCAAGACAACGGAGCCTATGCGATGTGGCTATTCTTCCGGTCCCGGCCGCATCCGGCGGCAACGGGCCAGGCGAATCGCCCTGGTTACATTATGCAACGGAAGCTGGCTCTCATCTGCACGCCGCTGGGCAGAACCGCACCGGAGGACTCCGGTAAAAGGCAGTCCCCGCGAGATTTGCATGCAGCTATGCGTGCTTTGGTGCATAAGGCGAAGCGCGCGTCGGTTCACGCCGCCCGGCATGATCACGTGCTGAACAGGAGCGAAGGTTCGCCGCTCCCGACGCGCGAAAGCGCTTCGCGGTCGTTGCCCGCAAAAAAAGCGGCGCATGTTGATGCGCCGCCTTCTTGAATCCAATTCTCGACTCGGACTACGGGCAGGGGTGCCGCAAGCCGTCGTAGCCGAGATAGGTTCCCGAAGCTGGATCGTAGGAACGGTAGCGCTGCGCGCAATAGCTCGCGTCGCCCGAGACGCCCGGGACCACCGCGACCACGCCGTCGTCGGGATAGCCGTTGTCGTAGTAGTCGTTGTCGTAGTAGCCCGGACCGTAATAGTCCGGTCCGCCATAATAGGCGTAGGAATCGC
>NZ_JBAURI010001060.1:0-2024 GCF_049581145.1 Bradyrhizobium sp. | reverse complement strand
GAACAGCTCCGCGCGCTCCAGGATCTGATCGGCGCCGGCCGCGGCGCGCTGCGCGGCGATGTTCGGCCAGCCGTCGCGCGGGTTGACGATCCGCAGCCGCGACAGCGCGAAATTGCCCATCGCGCGCGCCGCCATGCCGATGTTCTCGCCGAGCTGCGGCTCGACGAGTACGATCACGGGCCCGGCGAGGTCGAAGCCGGTCTTGCTCTTGTCGGTGCCGGCACCGGTCATCGCTCTGCTTTCTCGCTTTCCGATTCAAATCAAGGCTTTGCGCGGCGCTGGACGGAAACCTGTTCAGCCAGCTTGCCGCTCGGCCCCTCGATTGCCTGTCCGGCAGAATTTCTCAAGCGAAATAATGAGGTTGGATTCGGCTTTTGACTTGCGGCGAGAACCACCGACGGGCGGCCGCCAGATCGAGGCGCCCAAGGCGCTTCACCCCACGGCCGATCCCGGCATCGCGGGCCAAAAGATGAGCGCAAACTGCATAGCCCCTTGGCTTCCGCCCGCCCCGCCGCGGTGCTATGACGCGCCATAACACCAGTTCCACCCCGCTCTCAGCACGCGCTATTTCCGAAAAGGCCTTACCGATCATGGCAAAAATCAAGGTGACCAACCCCGTCGTCGAACTCGATGGCGACGAGATGACCCGGATCATCTGGCAGTACATCAAGGACAAGCTCATCACCCCGTTCCTCGATATCGAGCTGATGTATTTCGACCTCGGGATGGAATACCGCGACCAGACCAATGACCAGGTCACGGTGGATGCCGCCAACGCCATCAAGAAGGTCGGCGTCGGCGTCAAATGCGCCACCATCACGCCCGACGAGGCGCGGGTGAAGGAGTTCGGCCTCAAGGAAATGTGGAAATCGCCGAACGGCACCATCCGCAACATCCTGGGCGGCGTGGTGTTCCGCGAGCCGATCATCTGCCGGAACGTGCCGCGGCTGGTGCCGGGCTGGACCAAACCGATCATCATCGGCCGCCATGCCTTCGGCGACCAGTACCGCGCCACCGACTTCAAGTTTCCGGGCAAGGGCACGCTGACGATGAAGTTCGTCGGCGAGGACGGCGCAGTGATCGAGCGCGAAGTCTACAAGTCGCCGGGCGCCGGCATCGCGCTCGCGATGTACAATCTCGACGACTCCATCGCCGATTTCGCCCGCGCCTCGCTCAACATGGGCCTGTTGAAGAGCTACTCGGTCTACCTCTCGACCAAGAACACCATCCTCAAGGTCTATGACGGCCGCTTCAAGGACATCTTCCAGGATATTTTCGACAAGGAATTCAAGGCGCAGTTCGACGCCAAGAAGATTACCTATGAGCACCGCCTGATCGACGACATGGTGGCGGCGGCAATGAAATGGTCGGGCGGCTATGTCTGGGCCTGCAAGAACTATGACGGCGACGTGCAGTCCGATACCGTCGCGCAGGGTTACGGTTCGCTCGGGCTGATGACCTCGGTGTTGATGACGCCGGACGGCAAGACGGTGGAAGCCGAAGCCGCCCACGGCACGGTGACGCGGCACTATCGCGAGCACCAGAAGGGCAAGGAGACCTCGACCAATTCGATCGCCTCGATCTTTGCCTGGACCCGCGGCCTGTCGCATCGCGCCAAGCTCGATAACAACGATGCCCTGGCGAAGTTCGCGGACACGCTGGAGAAGGTCTGCGTCGACACCGTCGAATCCGGCTTCATGACCAAGGACCTCGCGTTGCTGGTCGGCGCCGAGCAGCGCTGGCTCTCCACCACCGGCTTCCTCGACAAGGTCGCGGAAAACCTGACCAAGGCGATGGCGGCCTGATAAAGGCTCGTCGAGACTTTCGCCGGAGTGCGAGCGAAGGCCAGAGCGCCAGAACGCGATGATTTGATCAATCGTCATCGCACTCTGGTCTATCGTTTGTGCGTGAAGGCGAGACCCGTTGGCTCCCACGACGACGAACAGAGGCAAGGCATGCTGAGTTTCATGCGGATTTTGCGGACAGCTCTTTTGACGCCTCTGGTGCTGCCGGGCCTGCTCGCG
>NZ_JBAURI010001059.1:0-1775 GCF_049581145.1 Bradyrhizobium sp. | reverse complement strand
GCACCTGCCAGGGATTGAACTCGCCCCATTCGCCGCGCATCGTTACCAGCGTCAGGAACGGCAGGCGAAAGATGTGGGTGAGCGACAGCATGTTGATGCAATTGCCGACCCCGCTCGACTGCATCAGCAACACCCCGCGCTGGCCGCCGGCCCAGGCCCCCGCAAGCAGCGCCACGCCCTCCTCCTCCGTCGTCAAGGCAATCCCGCGCATGGTCGACGAGCCCAGCACGCGCTCAATCAATTGCGAATGGCCGGCGTCGGGCACATAGGGTACCTGGCGGACATCGAAGCGCTGCAGGATCGCGAAGATCTGCTCGGGCCAAGATTCGGGACAAGTCCCCTTGTCGGCGGCAGCAGTGTCGGCGGCGCGGGCGTGCATTTAAGGGTCCAGTGGGCTAGCAGGTTGTTGGGCGCGCGGACTGTAGAGGGCTTGGCGTTTTACGAAAGCGCCAAAACGGCATATCGGTATCCCTAAAGAGTATGACAGCATGCATGCAGATGCGCGAGAGCTCGTGGCCGGCTTCGATCTGGAGAAGCTGACGCCGGAATTCTATCTCGATCCCTATCCGACTTATCGTGCACTGCGGGAGAATGAGCCGGTCAAGCTTCTGCCCAACGGCTCCTACTTCCTGACCCGCTACGATGACCTGGTCACCGCCTACAAGAACACCAAGCTGTTCTCGTCGGACAAGAAGCGCGAGTTTGCGCCGAAATATGGCGCTTCCCTGCTCTACCAGCATCACACCACGAGCCTCGTCTTCAACGACCCGCCCGCGCATACCAGGGTGCGGCGGCTGATCATGGGCGCGCTGTCGCCGCGCGCGATCGCGGCGATGGAAGGCGACCTGATTCGGCTGGTCGACCAATTGCTCAATGCCATCGCAGCGAAAGCAAGCTTTGAGCTGATCTCCGATTTCGCCTCCTCGATCCCCATCGAGGTGATCGGCAATCTGCTCGATGTCCCCCATGACGAGCGCGCGCCGCTGCGCAACTGGTCGCTGGCGATCCTGGGCGCACTCGAACCCGTGATCTCCGCGGAGGCGTTTGCGCGCGGCAACAGCGCGGTTGGGGATTTCCTGGTCTATCTGGAAAATCTGGTGGCGCGGCGGCGCGCCAGCCCTGGCAATCCCGAGCGCGACGTGCTGACGCGGCTGATTCAGGGCGAGGGTCATGGCGAGCGGCTGACGGAACAGGAACTCTTGCACAACTGCATCTTCCTGCTCAACGCCGGCCACGAGACCACGACCAATCTGATCGGCAATGGGCTGGTGGCGCTCGCGGAGCATCCCGCAGAGAAACGGCGGCTGTTGCAAAGCCCTGATCTGATCAGGACGGCGGTCGAGGAGATTCTGCGATACGAAAGCTCGAATCAGCTCGGCAACCGCATGACGACCGAACGCGTCGAGCTCGGTGGCATCATGCTGGAGGCCGGCACATCGCTGACGCTGTGCATCGGCGCCGCCAACCGCGATCCAAAACAGTTCGAGGACCCCGAGAGCTTCGACGTCGGTCGTATGCTGAACCGGCATCTGGCCTTCGGCAGCGGCGTGCACCAATGCGCCGGCATGGCGCTGGCCCGCCTCGAAGGCGCGATCGCGATCTCGCGTTTTCTCCGGCGCTTCCCCAACTACGCATTGAGCGGGCCGCCGGTCCGCGGCGGCCGCGTCCGCTTCCGCGGCTTCCTCAGCGTACCCTGCGTCGTGGACGCGTAGGGTGGGCAAAGCGCAGCGCGCCCACCATCTTTCTGCCGTCGTGCGATGGTGGGCGCGCTGCGC
>NZ_JBAURI010001058.1:0-6276 GCF_049581145.1 Bradyrhizobium sp. | reverse complement strand
TCCGCGCGCGCAGCTTCGGCGCGGGCCGGCGACACAGCAGCGCCGCGAAAATCGCGGTGTTCAAGGTCACCCAACCGATCGCCATACCACCCAGCACCGACATGATTTTTCCCCCGGGGCGCTTCTGCGCCTTTGGTGACGAAGTGAAGCCAGCTCGGCGCAGCCGCGACATCACGCCTCGCGCGCCCGAGCCATGCGGGTCACCTTGCATGCAAGCGGAACCGCGCGCGAGGCCCGATCGATCCCATGGTTAGAGCGTCCTTAAAAAGTTGCGGCCAACCATCGGGAAGTTGCCTTGGGCTTCATTCATTTGGCCCTGCAGGGGAATTCGAGCGCGCCGTCAGCGGAAGGCGCGCGCCGGCCTTGCCATCCGCGGGCGGTCTCCAGGCATTTCGGCATTCCGGGCGGGTCTTGATGCCGTTCAGCCGGCTTGCGGCTTGCCCAGGAGCTTCCACTTTATCGCCATGGTTAAGCCGATCGCTGCCGCGCCAAAGGGCGTTTTTTGCCGCGAATCAGGTGCTACTTCTTACCCCAGCCGCGGCTCGGATCGTTGCGTATCTCCGGGGGGGCGGTCGGGTTCGGCGCGTGTTTTCCAGGACTCACCGCGTGCCGGGCCGAGTAGCCGAGTAAACCGAAGAGCCGAGTGCGAGGCCAGTTCCGCTTATCCAGGGCAAGCACTCGGCTACTTTGTCTTGAACGCGATCAGGGTCTTGAACGCGATCAGGCCCGCGCCGGCACGACCGCGACGAGAACTTTCCGTCGCAGTCCTCGCCCGGGGCTATTCCGCATCCTGGCCCAGCAGCCTCCCGGTCCTGAGATTGAGGAAGTGCAGCCGGGCGCAGGCCTTGCAGGTCACCGCCTCGTACTCATCTTCTGGCGCATCATCGTCATCGTCCAGCCAGTGCTGGACCTGCATCGACGTCACCGGGCAGCTGAAAACAAATCGGGCCATTGCCCATAAGGGACCGTTCGGGGATGCCCGACCATGATCTGGCGCAAGGCGGACGGCGCAGGCGGGCGGATCCGGGCGGCCATGGCCGCACTGCGAAGCGCCAGCCCCCTGGCCCGCGCCATAGGCCAAACTGCGGCCGGCCTAGATAGCGGTGACGGTGAATTCGATTGATCTTGGTGAAGCAAATTAAGTGCACTGTCACCGTAATTCCAAAATTAAGTGCACTGTCACCGTAATTCCGAATGTCAGCGCATCCGGACAAAAACGTCCGATATTGCGCTTTGAGATGATGGTGGGTCCGTTTCGCTTGACCCACCCTACGCACTGGCGCGGCGAGGGGCTGCCATCGGCTTAGGCCGAATTTGCAAGTGACTGCGCAAACCCCTTTGATGCCTGAGGATTTCAGCCTTTATCGCCGAAACAAAAAAGTTGCGGCCAGCCCTTGGGGGAGGGTTAACCGATCTATTGTTTTGTCTTCGGTTTTTGCTTTTTCGCGGGCAAGTCCACGGATTTTCCAGCCGTCGGCAGCAACTCGGTGCGATCCCATTCGTCGCTCGCTGCAGTGTGCGTGTAGCGCGCGGCCGATCTCGGATCGCGCCATCGTCCGGTTGCGACCAGGCCGAGAACGTCCGTGCCGCCGTAGCGCCGCATCCACGTTGCCCAGGTGTGACAGAACGTGTGGAACGTCACCCACTCGAATCGATAGAGCGGGATCTTCATACGCTCGCCGCGCTTCGGTCTTTTGACGGGCGGCAGGCCGCATGCCGTGACCTTGGCGTTGAGGAAGATGAAATTCCTGTGTCCACCTTGGTGGAATCGGAAGACCTTGCCAGCGGCCTTCCTGTGCGGCTCCAGGAGGTCGCAAAGTTCCTGCGTCAATTTGACGGTGCGCGGATCGTCGTTCTTTGATTTCTCGATATAGGCTGTCCTATCGTCGAGGCTGACGCGCTCCCATCTCAGCGCCAGCGCCTCACCGATCCGTCATCCGGTGTAGAGCAGGAACGTCAACAGCCGGCCCATCTCCGGGTCTATCGCGTCCGCCGCCTTGATGATGGCGAAAGCATCGGGCGGGAGTAAGAACAGCGTTTTCGGATTGCCCTTGTGCCCCTTCGGGCGCTTCACGACGATGTCGACGCCAGCATGATGCAGGATGGCGCCGACAGGCGTATATACCGCGACATTGCGGGTTGCGGGCGTGACGTTCGGATAGATCGCCAGTGCGGCAGCGTCGATCGCGGCTTGGTCGATGTCTGTCAATGGCGTTTCGCGAAAATGCGCGATGAGCTTTCCTACATACCGACGCGATCGGCCGGCCTTCATATAGGCGACAGCGGCACTCAGGAAGGTCGGTTGGGCGGCCTGCTTTGGCTTCGGCGGATAGTCGCCGCGCTCGATCGCGTTTTCGAGCTTTGTCAGCTCGGCTTGAGCGACCGATTTTTTAGGAGTTCCTGCGCTTCGGTCCACAAAGACGTGGAGATATGTTCCCCGGATTGTCCAATTCGGCGTTTTGCCTTCACGGGGCGGGTAGAGCTTGAGCGGCATGCTGGCGCCTTCATGTTCGCGTCCAAAATCCGGTTGATGTCGGACTCCCTGAAAACCTTGGTCCGGCCAATCTGGCTGAAAAACGGTCGCCCGGTCGCATCGGTAGGATTTCGCGAAAGCCAATCTTGCAACCAACGCTTCGACTTGTGAAGCGCCTCGGCGGCTTCGGCGAGAGTAAGCGCGCGCGTCATTCCGCCCTCTTACCCCTGAGCTTGAGCACCAAGCCGCCCTCAGACGCGATCCGCGAAACCACATCGTCAAACAGCACTTGCGCGCCGTATTCGTCAGAGCAGATCAGCTCGACTATGACAGTCTTGCCATCGACGCTGGCGGCAGCATTGCGGATGAGACGGGAGAGGTCTTCGGTCATTCGGCTGCCCTCTGCACGATGTCGTCTCGCCTTTCGATCGGCCGGGCTGCAGATCGCAACTGCTAAATCGATCTCGTCTTGCCACGGATTTTTGCGGGGTTTCATTTCTTCTCCCGCGCCTTTTCCGCCGCCTGCATGTGCTCGGGGAGGGCGCGCCCGCGTGTGTCATCCTTCTCGATGCCGAACCACTTGTTATGCTCAGACGCATCGAGCTGCATGCGCCGATCCGCGCGCTCGATATCCTTCCGGACTCGCTCCGCGCCCTCCGGCGAATAGAGCGAGCCGTAAAAGTGGTTTGCCGGTGTCCAGGGGCGCCCCGAAATCGCCTCGACAAGCGCAATGACGTCGCCGACCGTTTGAACGTGCCGCAGATGGATGAAGCGGTGATACCTGCCGGCCGCGTCGCTGCGCAGCCAGCAAAACCAATCCTCGCCTCTGTTCGGCGCCAGCTCGATCCCGATATCTTCGAAGCTTGTTAGACATGGCTTTTCCTTGAGGCCGGCGCCGAGCCAGAGCAGCCAATGTTTGTCCGGCTGCCGGTCTAACTGATGCCATTTGAAGCCGGCATCCTTCAGCCATTGCTCGGTGATGGGGCCGACTGTTTCCACGATGTCGGTCATATCAGCCTCTCCGATGCTTCGGCCTTGGCGTAGTCATCGAGGATGGCAACGAAAATTGCGATCTGCTCATCGGCCATCTGTCTGGTCATTTTCCCGCTGTCGATCAGGCGCGGGAAAACGCGCTTGCGGTAGCTTATCTCGCGCTCGACGGCCTTGCGCTTCTGCTCCGAGGTGAACATCAGGAGGGCTCCTTGAGCGCGAGAATGTCTTCGGCCACAGGTAGATCGGCGTAGAGCGGCCGCGATCGAAGTCCTGCATCCTCCCACCCGATTTTCACATCGATACGCTGAGTGATGATTCCGAATGTCCCGTCACGCTTAACGCACTGCCATGCTACAGGCTTCTGTTTATCGGCCATCCCGTATTCCTCCTCTGTCGTGGCGCCGGTTCGCTGGAATTGTCTCCGAGGCATGCGCGCTTGATGCCGCAGATGGAGCAAACCGCGTAGCATCGCGGCAGCTCGATGGGCGTCCGCATGTCGGGCCTGCGGCAGTCATCACAGACGGGAGGATTCATCATCTGATCACCCCTCAATCCACCGCGCCGGAATCGGCGTGCCATCGAATTTCCGACCCGGAATGGTCCGGCGTTTGCGCTTCACGCCGACGTGGTTCGCCCTCTTGCGGTAGACGCGAGATTTCTCCGCGACATCGGCGGCCGTCTTTTCCTTGTGTGGCTTCCCGCGCAGAATCGGCGCCAGATTTGCTTCTCTATGCTCGCCGCCGTTGCAGAGCGCGAGGATATGGTCACAGTCCCAATGCTCGCCCGCCATGATCCGGCGGCCGGAAAAATGACAACGGCCTCCGTAGCGCTCAAATACCCGTAGTCGCACGCGGGCCGGGATTGAGGCATCCGGTGTTTTCCCAATCCATTCGCTCACCGATCGGCTCATAGATGCTTCCACGTCTTGCGGTGAACGATATGGGCGATGGTGCCCTTATCGACGCTATAGAGGCGGCCCAAGGCTCGCTGCGATTGGCTGCTTGCCCGGATTTCAAGAACCTGGGCCGGCGTCAATTTCGATTGCGGCAACTCTGTCCCGCGCAACTCGGGCAAAACAATCCGCCCCTTGTTGGCGCAGTCCCGCATGTTGTCGGTGCGAGTGCCGGGGAATAGATGGTCAGGGTTGACGCAACAGCGCACATCGCAGCGGTGGCAGACGTCGAGGCCGGGCGGCGGTTCGCCCTTCGCAGCCTTGAAAGCTTCGCGGTGGGCGCGGGCCATGCGGCCATTGATATTAAGAACGCCGTAGCCATGTTTTCCGATGGCGTTGAGCCACAGCCAGCAACCGCTATTCGGTTCCGGTGAACTGCGATCAAGAAACCATTGCACCGCGCGGCTCATGCTGCGCGCTCCTGGCTGCGGTCGAGGTCCGCGAGATAGCGCGCGCCGGCCGCGGTGAGGTAAAGCCGGCCGGCGACGATCTCGGCAAAGCCGGCGAATAGCGCGCTCGCGAGCGGTCCAAACATGACCGTCGCCGGCGCCTCGTAGGTCGCGCGTTGGAAAAAATCGAACATTAGGCCGCGCGCTCCGCTTGCTCGCGCATGGCCTTTTCTTTCGGATCGCTCCAAAGGATGCCGTTCTCGGCGCCCCAGGCGAACATGAATTCGATGAGGTCCGACATTTCGCGGACGCTCAAATCCGATGATGATTGGCCGTAGGGGACGAACGTTTTCCCATCAAGCGAGGGGAGGATTTCGATCTCCTTCCCGCAAGCGTGCATGAAAACGACCTTCGCCTCGTCGGTGGTGTACTTGCGTCCGTTGAACACGTGTTGCGTCACGATGTCGGTAAGCATCGCCCACATGCGATCGTTCTGCTCAATGCTCCGCTGCGGCGCCTTGAATTCGAGGCGCGTTCCGGGCGGGGCCTGGTTGATCCACCTGGCGGCCTTCTCGCGGATCGCTTTGCCCGACAAAACGAGTTGAACGCGGCTGCTCATGCCGCCACCGCGTCGCCGCGTCGGCGGATTTGCGCCACGACCTCATCGAGCTCCGCATTGAAGCGATCGACCTCGGTTGCGATCCGCTGGATGTAGGTTTCATCGCGATAGACCCGCTTCACGAACAGCGGGATGCCGGGCCAGTAGATCACCACGTCCCACCATGCCCGCTTGGTAAGCCAGAGGGTGCCTTGGACCTGGGCCTTGTGCTCTGGCGGGCACTCGTCTTTGAGGATGACATCGATCAGCAGGTGAGGAAACTTTGTCTTGATCTCGGCCCCACCGTCCTTACCGATCAGTGAATCCGGCGAGCATCCGGCGCGGCCGTTCCGGATGAAGCCGACGCGCTCAAGCTGCGTTCCGGTCTGGAAGGCATAGAGGTCGCGGGCCTCGGGTTCGAGTTCGTGGCCGCGCTCGGTATGCTCGTTGGAAAAGCCTTCCATCGGCTGCCCGGTGATGATCTCGCCGGCAATCTTGAGCATGTAGGTTCGTCGCGTCTTGCCTTCGCCCTTGGCGAGCACGGTTGAAAATTGCGAGGCGGTCGGAATGCCCATTCGGGCTTTCAGCCACTCCTCGGAGTTCTGTTCGCAGTTGATGATCTGCACGGGGGCTGCCTTCTCAGTAGGAAATTGAAACATGCGGAATGCTGCCAGCGATAAGCGCATCAACGAGAAGCTCGGTTGCAGTCTGATCCACAATTCCGCCGACTGCGGCGGCGATCTCGCGATGGATTTTCGCCCGGCGCTTCTGGTTTGCGGTCAACTTTTCGGCCTTGGCTTTTGCGGCCACGGCTTCAGCGGCGACGCGCTGGCGCTCCATCTCAACCGCGCGCGCGGCGGCGGCTTCCTGG